>JANMFA010000223.1:0-5564 GCA_031377545.1 Hyphomicrobiales bacterium
GAGAGGCGGTGGGCGATGGCGATGACGGTCTTGCCCTGCATCAGCGTCACCAGCTGCTCCTGGATTGCGGCTTCCACTTCGCTGTCCAAAGCTGATGTGGCCTCGTCGAGCACCAGTATGGGCGCATTTTTCAGGATCACGCGAGCGATGGCGACGCGCTGGCGCTGGCCGCCCGACAGCTTGACGCCGCGCTCGCCGACATGGGCATCGTAGCCCCGGCGTCCGCGCCAGTCCTCGAGCGCCATGATGAACTCATGCGCATGGGCCTGCTCCGCCGCCGCGCGGATGTCATCGTCGCTGGCGGAGCGGCGGCCATAGCGGATGTTCTCCGCCACGGAGCGATGCAGCAGCGAGGTGTCCTGCGTCACCATGGCAATGTTGCCGCGCAGCGACTCCTGCGTGATAGTGGCGATGTCCTGACCATCGATCAGGATTTGGCCCTTTTCGAGATCGAAGAAGCGCAGCAACAGATTGACCAGCGTCGACTTGCCCGCACCGGAGCGGCCGATCAGGCCGATCTTCTCGCCGGGACGGATCGTGAACGTCATGTCGTCGATCACCGAGGTGTCGCGGCCATAGCCGAAGCTGGCGTTCTGGAACGCAATCTCGCCCTTTGTCACGACCAGTTCGGTCGCATCCGGCTTGTCCGTGATGGCGATGGGCTGGGCGATGACACTCATGCTTTCCTCGGTGACACCGATGTTCTCGAAGATTTCCATCAGCTCCCAGGCAAGCCACCCCGCCATGCCGGCGAGCTGCAGCGCAAAGGGGATCGCGGTCGCCACCATACCAATCGGGATATGCCCCTCGGACCACAGCCACAGCGCCATGCCCGAGATGGACGCGATCAGCAGCGCGTTCAGACTGGCCAGCCACATGATGAAGACGGTGATGTAGCGGTTCTGGATCTTGACCAGATCCGTGTATTGCAGGATCGCCTCGCGGACGTAGTTGTCCTCGTCCTCTGCCTTGGCAAAGAGCTTCACCGTCAGGATGTTGGTGTAGCTGTCGACAACCCGGCCTGTCACCATCGAGCGGCATTCCGACATGGCCTTGGCGGCCTCGCCGATGCGCGGGACGTAGCTCTTGAGCAGGACTGCGTAAGCCCCGATCCAGATCACCATGGGGAGCGCCAGGCGCCAATCCTGTACGGCCAGAATCGCCAGGGCGCTGACGCCGTAGATCGCGATGTAAAGACCGACATTGATCACTGTCGTCGTGCTCTGGCGCAGCGAATACCCGACCTGGATGATCTTGTTGGCGATGCGCCCGGCGAAATCCGCCTGGAAGAACGGCCAGCTCTGGCGCACCACATGCCAGTGGCTTTGCCAGCGCACCATGTTGGAAAAGCCGGGATTGATCGCCTGCTGCGAGATCAGAAACTGGGCGGACAGTGTCATCGGGCGGATCACCAGCACCAGCACCAGCATGGTTCCCAGAAGCAGGCCATGATCGACGAAGAATGTCGCCGGCCGGGCATCTGCCAGCCGGTTCACGATCATCCCGACGAAGACGGGCAATGCTGCGTCGAGAGAGGCGAGCACGAACTGGATGCCCACGAGGATCGCGAACAGATGCTTCTGCTGGCGGATGAAGTGCCAGTAGAAGGCAAGCGTGCCTGATGGCGGTGTGACGCCGGAAGGCGTCGCCACAGGATCAATCAGCTTTTCGAAGAAACGAAACATGACGACCTTTATACACCGTGCGGGGCGGGATGGACCTGTCCGGCGACCGGGTCAAGACAATCCGGCTGATGTGCAGGATCAAGGATTGCTATGTTCCTTGCCCTATTCTCTCCAAACTTTCATGTCGTGTTCACGCGATGGAAAGAACATTGGTGGTTGTGTGAGCGTGAACTGATCCCGTCCACGGAGGCCACATGCCATTGTCGCCGGAAGACGCCAGACGCGCGCTGATGGCGCTGCACCGCTTTGGCCTTGGCGCGAAGCCCGGCGGCATGACGGCGGATCTCGCGAAGGATCCGCGCGGCGCACTCAGACGCGAGACCTTCGACGCGACACGGCTGTTTGTCGAGGACGACAGCCTCTTCACCACGCAGGTGGCACTGGCGAAGCATTTCGAGGAGGCGAAAACCGAGCGGCTGGCGCGCGACAGCAGCCGGGATGACCGCCGCGAAATGCAGGTGGCACGCTCCCGCAGCAACGCCGATGCCTCGCCGGGCAGCGGGATGATGATGGACGGCATGCAACCGCCAGAGGCCTCCCGGGCGCCAGATACCTCCCGGGCCAAAGCCGCGCAGCCCCCCCAGCCGATTGCGCAGATCGAGCAGATCATCTACCGCAACGAGGCGCTGGCCCGCATCCGCAAGGCGGTGGAGCCCACCATCGGCTTTGGCGAGCGGCTGGTGCTGTTCTGGTCGAACCACTTCTGTGTTTCGGTCACCAAAGGGCAGATCACCCGAGCGACAGCCGGGGCCCTGGAGCGCGAGGCCATCCGCCCCCACGTCCTGGGCAAGTTCTCGGACATGCTGCTGGCCGTCGAGAAGCACCCGGCGATGCTGTTTTACCTGGACAACCGGCAGTCCGTCGGACCCAGCTCCCGTGCAGGCAAGAACCGCAATGTCGGTCTGAATGAGAATCTGGCGCGCGAGATCCTGGAACTGCACACATTGGGCGTCGATGGCGGCTATGCGCAGTCCGACGTGACCGCGCTGGCCAAAGTCATCACCGGCTGGACCTTTGTCGGCGCGGGCGAACGGCTGGGGCCCGCAGGGAGCTTCGTCTTCACAGCGAACCGCCATGAGCCGGGCGAGCAGACTGTGCTGGGCAAGACCTACAGGGACACGGGCGTCGAGCAGGGCGAGATGGCCCTCAGGGATATTGCCCGCCACCCCGCCACCGCCAGCCACATCGCCCGGAAGCTGGTGCGCCATTTCATTGCGGATGAGTTGCCGCCACCCGCGCTTGTCGCGCATCTGGCGAGGGTCTTTCGCGACACCGATGGCGATCTTGCCGAAGTCTCACGCGCGCTGGTCAGCCATGACGATGCCTGGAAAGGTGATTTTGCGAAACTGCGCACACCGTATGAATGGCTGGCCTCCATCATGCGGTTCGCCGGCGCGCCAAAAGAGTTTGGACAGATCCTCCAGCCGCTCAACCTCATGGGTGCGCCGCTCTGGGCGGTGCCGGGCCCCAATGGCTATCCCGATACGTTCGCCCATTGGGCAAGCCCCGAGAGCCTGCGCACCCGTCTTGACATTGCAGCCGCGGTGGCGCGACGCCTGGGCGACCGGTTCAATCCGTCGGACCTCGCCGGACACCTTTTTGATTCCGCCCTGTCCGCCGACACAGCGCAGGCCATCGGCCGGGCGGAATCCAGGCAGCAGGGCATGTCGATCCTGCTGATGTCACCGGAATTCCAGCGGCGATGAGGAGCGAATCATGAGCCAGGCCATTGCTGCCGACGGATGCCACGAGGCGGGTCTGATCTCCCGGCGCGGATTGCTCGGCGCAGGCGTCAGCTTTTACGCCTGGGCACATCTGAACCGTGTGGCGAGCGCGGCCGGGGCGCGCGATCCGCGCTTGCTGGTCGTCATCCTGCGCGGCGCGCTGGACGGGCTTTCAGCCGTGCCTCCGATCAGCGATCCGGCCTATGCGGATTTGCGCGGCGAGATTGCCCTGCAGAAGGACGGCACTTTCGCGGCCCTGCCGCTGGACGGCTATTTCGCCCTGCATCCCGCGATGCGGAATTTTGCGCGGCTCTACCGGGAAAAGAAGGCCTCCGTCGTTCATGCGACCGCCACGCCGTACCGGGAGCGTTCGCATTTCGACGGTCAGGACCTGCTGGAAAGCGGCTATGACCGGCCCGGTCGGGTCGACAGCGGCTGGCTGAACCGTGCGCTGCAGGCGATGCCTGCGGGGCAGCGCATCAACGGCAAAGGCGGGCTGGGTATCGGCCCGGCAACCCCGTTGATCCTGCGCGGAGTCGCTCCCGTGATGGGCTGGGCTCCGCAAGGCGTTCCCAATGCCGGTGAAGACCTCGCTTCACGCGTGCTCGATCTCTACACCCACCGCGATCCGGCTCTCGCAAAGGCTCTCCTTGCGGGGCTGGACACGGACAAGATGGCGAAGGCGCAAGGCATGAGCGGCGACATGGCCAAACCGCAAGGCGGTTCCGCTGATCCAAGAGGCATGGCACAGGCGGCGCAGGGTGCGGCCAGACTGCTGGCCGCTTCCGACGGTCCGCGCGTCGCCGCGCTGTCCTTTGATGGCTGGGACACCCATGCCAATCAGGGTGGCGCAACAGGTCGGCTCGCCAATCTGCTGGGCGGACTGGATGGCGCTTTCGGCGTGTTCGAGGAAGTGCTCCGGCCCGTGTGGAATGACACGGCGGTTATCGTGGTGACGGAGTTCGGCCGCACCGCACGGATCAACGGGACGGTTGGTTCCGATCACGGGACCGGCACGGTGGCGTTTCTGCTGGGTGGCGCGGTGGCGGGTGGCAAGGTTTTCGCGGACTGGCCAGGGCTCGCCGCCGGCCAACTGCACGAGAACCGGGATCTCAAGCCGACGATCGACCTGCGCGTTATCCTGAAAGGCCTGCTGCAGGATCACCTTGGCATCTCCTCCAGTGCCCTCGCCGACCGCATATTCCCCGGCAGCGCGCAGGTTTCGGCCATGAAAGGCCTCGTGGTCTGATCCAAAAGCATGATGTCATTGGGGAAACCCCCGAGACAGGCCGTTGCGAATCCGCTACGGCAGCCCGCATGACATCCGTACACATCGAATGGATCGGTGGCCTCGCCGCCCTTCTCACAACCCTGTCGTGGGTCCCGCAAGCCATCAAGACCATCTCGACCCGGGAAACCCGTGATATCTCGCTGTGGGCGCAGATCCTGCTTTTTGTCGGCATCATCCTGTGGCTGATCTACGGGATCTACCTCGCGTCATGGCCGCTGATCGGCTCCAATATCGTCACGTTCTTTCTGGTGGGCACCATCCTGGTCATGAAACTCCGTCACGGCTGAACCGGCTTGCCGCGCGCCATGGCACCCTCGGTCCACAGCCTGATGCGGGCGAGATTGACACCCATGTCGGAGTAGCCGACCTGACTGCGTGAATAGACCGCCAACGTCGATGTCGTGTCCGTGAGCGCGATGAACCTCACATTGATCGTGTCGGGAAAGCTCAGCGCCCGGGAACGCTGCACATACCGGTCCTGTGTCGGCAATCCGGGCTGGGCATGACGATAGACCGGCACGACACGGGGTTGCCCGAGCGCGAATGCCGTGAAGCGCTGCCGCAGATCCTCATCGGACCCGTCGAATACGCCCGGATCGAAATCCGCCACCGCGTTTCGGCATAAGCCGGGCGGGCAGGCAAGGGCTGTATTGGGCGACGAGGCTCGGGTGAAGGTCTCGAAATCCATCGGACCCAGGTCAGGAGATCCAAAGATCGTCTCATAAAGGACCGCCAGCAAGGATTCCTCCTTCGAGGTGATGAGCGAGAATGCCGCAAGGGCACCCACAGCACCGAAAGCGGCAAGGCGAATGTAACGAAGCATTCACCAATTCTATCACGATCGCGCGATGATGGGGCGATCGT
>JANMFA010000258.1:0-1801 GCA_031377545.1 Hyphomicrobiales bacterium
CCCAGACCCGCCTCGAACGGTCCGTAGATCGGCCGGAACTCCCGCGCCCATGTCCCGAAGTTCTTCTCGCGCGCCAGCGACAGCAATGCCCGGCTGCCATAGGGCCTGATGCCAAATTCCTGACCGGCCTTCCACAATGCCTCGAACAGGGCGACCTGATGCTCCGCCTTGATCCAGATCTCATAACCCAGATCACCGGTAAAGCTCACCCTGCCGACCATGGCCTCGATTGAGCCAACCTCGATCCTGGGGCGAAAATCCATGAAGCGGAATGCCGTTGCGCCGACATCGTCATCGGTCAGCTTTGCCAGGACTTCGCGCGCCCTGGGTCCGGCAATCGAGATGCCGGTCAGTGCCAGGCCCAGCGCCTTGATGGCCACGCGCTGTTGATCTTTCAGCTGCTGATCAAACCAGCGCAAGTGGTATTTCTCCGCAGCACCTGCGCCGAAAATGAAGAACCGCTCAGGGCCGGCCTTCGCCACCGTGAAGTCGCCGATCAGCTTGCCGCGCTCGTTGAGCATGGGGGCAAGCGTCATGCGCCCGACAGCAGGCATGCTGTTGGCCAAAATGCGCGACAGCCAGGCTTCCGCGTCCGCACCAACCACCTCATATTTGGCAAAGGTGGAAATCTCCGCAATGCCGACGGCCTCGCGAACGGCACGGCACTCCTGCTTCACATGGGCAAAGTCCGTCGAACGGTGGAACGAGAATTCATCCTTCACGCCGGATGGTGCAAACCAAAGCGGTGCTTCCAGACCCCAGCTGTCTCCCATGACAGCACCAAGTTCGAGCCATTTGTGATACATTGGCGTGGTGCGCAGCGGTCGGCCCGCCGGCAGCTCCTCGTTCGGGAACCGCACGCGAAAGCGCCGTCCGTAATTCTCGATGACCTTGCTGCGCGTATAGCCTCGCGACGCCCAGTCGCCATAGCGCGCGACATCCATGGCCCAGACATCAAAACCGGGATCGCCGTCCGCCATCCAGTTCGACAGCGCCAGTCCCACGCCACCCGCCTGGCTGAACCCCGCCATGACGCCGCAGGCAACCCAGTAGTTACTCAGCCCGTTGATCGGGCCCACCAGCGGGTTGCCATCGGGCGCGAAGGTGAACGGGCCGTTGATGATCTGCTTGATGCCGGCCTTCTGGAATGCCGGAAAGTGCTTGAAGCCGAGTTCGAGATTGTCACTGATCCGTTCAAGCGCATCAGGCAGAAGCGTCGGGCCAAAATCCCACGGCGTCTCCTTCTCGCTCCACGGCACACCATGGCGCTCGTAGGTGCCCAGCAGCATGCCTCCGCGCTCCTGTCGCATGTAGATCTCGCCATCGAAATCGACGGCATGCAGCACCATCTTGCCGGTCGTGCTGTTGATGTGCGCGACCTCAGGCATGTCCTCGGTGATGAGGTATTGATGCTCCATCGCCAGAATCGGCAGCTCAAGACCGACCCAGCGGCCAACCTCGCGCGCCCACAGGCCGCCGCAGTTGATCACATGTTCAGCGATGATCGTGCCCTTGTCGGTGATCACATCCCAACCGCCATCGGCGCGGGGCCTGGTATCGAGCACCCTGATGTGGGTGTGGACCTCCGCTCCAGCCTTCCTGGCGGCTCCTGCAAAGGCGTAGGTGGTCCCGTTGGGATCAACATGGCCCTGAATCGGATCATACATCGCGCCGACGAACTGTCGTTTGTCGATCAGCGGCAGCAGCCGTTCCGCCTCGTCGAGCGAGACAAGCTCGACCTGCATGCCCATATACCGCCCCTTCGAGCGGATATTTTTCAGCCATTCCCAGCGGGCTTCCG
>JANMFA010000267.1:0-4230 GCA_031377545.1 Hyphomicrobiales bacterium
AGCGCCTGGAAGTCATGCCGGTCCAGCGCCAGCAGCCGCGTGCGTTCCACGGCGCGCACGGTGCAGGGGCTGGCGTTGGCGTGCAGGGCCGCCTCCTCCGAGAACGAATCGCCTTCCACCAGCAGCGTGCGGCTGGAGACCAGCAGTTCCTCGACGCAGCCGGACGCCACCACATACATGCATTCCTCGTGCTGCCCGCGCCGGATGATCACCTCGCCGGGTTCCGCCATGCGCGAGCGCATGACCCGCAGGATTTCGCCAACCGACGCCGCGTCAAGGTTGGCAAACAACGGCAGCCGGGCAACCATCGCCCAGGTCACCACGAAATCCCGGCGGCGGATCACTTCGGAAAACGATGTCGCGACGATGCCGACCGGCAGCGCCAGCATGACCAGGCCAAACAGCGCGGTGATGCTGGCCACCACCTTGCCCAGCGGTGTTATGGGATAGGCATCGCCATAACCCACCGTGGTGAGCGTGATGATGGCCCACCACATGCTTTCCGGAATCGAGCCGAACTTTTCGGGCTGCGCCACACTTTCCACCATGTGCATGGCGGCGGCAGCCACGATCATGAGGCCGATGAGGATGACGAGACAGGCCAACAGCGCGCGTCGCTCCTCGACCACCGCTTCCGTCAGCGACCGCATGCCGGGTGAATACCGTGCAAGCTTGAAGAAGCGGATGAGCCGGAAGATCAGCAGCACGCGAAAATCATCGGGTGCGATGAAGGCGAGGAAAAATGGAATGATCGCCACCAGATCAATGATCATCGATGGTTCGCGGGCAAACAGCCAACGGGCGCGCCAGGGCCGCTCGCCCCGCAACGGAGCGTGGTCCACCGCCGTCCAGAGCCGCAAGGCATATTCGACGGTGAAGATGACGCCGGCGACGATCTCAATCGACAGGAACAGCATACCGAAGCGCTTTTCCAGCGAAGGCACAGATTCCAGCACAACGGCGGTGACACTAATGAGGATGAGCGCCACGATCCCCAAATGGACGACGCGGCTGAGCACATCCGCGCTCGCGCCACCGTCCAGCACGGCATAGACCCGCCGCCGCAGCCGCACCCACCGGAGCGCTGCGGCGAGGTTCATGCCTCAATTCCCCGCGAGGACGGCAGCAACCGCGGCAATCGCGTCCTCGGCTGCCGCGCCGTTGGGGCCGCCGGCTTGTGCCATATCTGCACGGCCGCCTCCGCCCTTGCCACCCAGGACTTCCGACCCGACACGCACCAGATCCACCGCACTGAAGCGGCCTGTAAGATCAGGCGTGACGCCAACAACGATCCCCGCCTTGCCATCCGCACCAACACCGATGATGGCCACGACGCCAGACCCGACCTTCGCCTTGCCATCATCCGCGATGCCCTTGAGGTCCTTCATCTCGACCCCGTTGAGCGCACGCCCGAGAAACCGGACGCCCGCAATCTCCCGGATGTCATCCGTTGCAGACGCCGCGCCATCCCCGCCCGCCATGGCGAGTTTGCGGCGCAGATCAGCCACCTCGCGCTCCAGCTTGCGGCGCTCTTCCGACAGGATACCCACACGCTCGACGGCATCGGCGACCGAGGTCTTCAGCGCGCCGGCGATCTCCCGCAAGCGGCGGGAATCCTGCCCAAGCGCATGTCGGGCTGCATCGCCGGTCAACGCCTCGATGCGACGCACGCCGGCCGAAACCGCGCCTTCGGCCACCACGGCAACAAGACCGATATCACCCGTGCGCTGCACATGTGTGCCACCGCACAATTCGATGGAATAGGTCTTGCCCGCATGATCACCCGACGGGAACGTGCCCATGGACACAACGCGGACCTCATCGCCATATTTCTCGCCGAACAGGGCGCGGGCACCCGACGCCACGGCATCATCCACCGCCATCAGGCGCGTGGAAACCGCTGCATTCTGGAGCACAATCGCATTCGCCATATCCTCCACCGCCTGCACCTCGGCGGGCGTCACCGGCTTGTTGTGGCTGATGTCGAAGCGCAAGCGCTCGTCGTTCACCAGCGACCCCTTCTGGGCGACATGATCACCCAGCACCTGACGCAAAGCTTCGTGGAGGAGATGCGTGGCGGAATGGTTGGCACGTATTGCCGTTCGGCGTGCATGATCGACGGTCAAAACGAGTGGTTGACCGGGCGCCAATACGCCCTCTTCCACCACGCCGTGATGCACGAAGAGATCGCCGAGCTTCTTTTGCGTTTCAGTGACGCGGAACCGCACGCCATCGCCCAGCATGATACCGGTGTCTCCGGACTGCCCGCCGGACTCGCCATAGAACGGGGTCTGGTTGAGAATGACCGCGCCTTTGGCGCCGGTCGCAAGCGCGGCGGCCTCCTGGCCATTGGCGATGATCGCGGCCACAACGCCCTCGGCTGCCTCCGTGTCATATCCCAGGAAGTCCGTGGCACCGGCCTTGTCCTTGATGCCGAACCAGACAGTCTCGGTGGCGGCTTCGCCCGAGCCTGACCAGGCCTTGCGCGCCTCGGCCTTCTGGCGTGCCATGGCGCTGTCGAATGTCGCGGTATCCACGGTCATTCCCCGACCACGCAGGGCATCCTGCGTCAGATCAAGCGGAAAGCCGAAGGTATCGTAGAGCTTGAACGCCGTCTCGCCATTGAGCACACCACCCTCCGAGAGGGCACGGGTTTCCTCGTCCAGCAGAGCGAGGCCGCGCTCCAGTGTCTTGCCGAAACGGGTTTCCTCCAGCTTGAAGGTTTCGGTGATGAGCGCTTCGGCGCGCACCAGTTCCGGATAGGCCTGCCCCATTTCGCGCAGCAACGTGGGCACAAGTTTGTAAAGCAGTGGCTCGCGCGCACCCAAAAGCTGCGCATGGCGCATGCCGCGGCGCATGATCCGGCGCAACACATAGCCTCGCCCCTCGTTCGACGGCAGGATTCCATCGGCCACCAGAAAGGATGAACAGCGCAGGTGATCCGCGATCACGCGGTAGCTGGCCTTCTGGGCACCGTTCGGATCACCGCCAACATGGCTTTGCACCGCCAGAATCAGCGCCTGAAACAGATCGATCTCGTAGTTGTCATGGGTGCCCTGCAGCACCGCCGCAATGCGCTCAAGGCCCATGCCGGTATCGATCGAGGGTCGCGGCAGAGGAAGGCGGATTCCGCCGGGCTGTTCCTCGTATTGCATGAAGACGAGGTTCCAGATCTCGATGAAGCGATCGCCATCCTGCTCCGGCGAACCAGGTGGCCCACCCCAGATCTTCGGACCGTGATCATAGAAGATCTCGGAACAAGGGCCGCAAGGGCCGACATCGCCCATGCGCCAGAAATTGTCAGATGTGGCGACGCGGATGATGCGATCGTCCGGCAGGCCCGCAATGCGCTTCCAGAACCCGAAGGCCTCCTCGTCGTCGTGATAGACCGTGACGGAAAGCCTGTCCTTGGGCAGACCATATTCCTTCGTGATCAGGTTCCACGCGAGCTCGATCGCGCGTTCCTTGAAATAGTCACCGAAGGAAAAATTGCCGAGCATCTCGAAAAAGGTGTGATGGCGAGCGGTATAGCCCACGTTATCGAGATCGTTGTGCTTGCCGCCTGCGCGCACGCTTTTTTGCGCCGTTGTTGCCCGCGCATAAGGGCGCTTCTCCTGCCCGGTGAAGACATTCTTGAACTGCACCATGCCGGAGTTCGCGAACATCAGCGTTGGATCGTTCCTGGGAACCAGCGACGATGAAGGAACGATCTCGTGGCCGTTCTTGCCGAAAAAACTCAGAAATGTGGACCGGATTTCATTGACGCCGCTCATTGAACGCTTGCCTGCAACCTTCTGGAGAAATGCTCGCTTCCGTCGGTTTGGCACATCACTGGACCAAAGAAAACGGGCCGGAAAACCGGCCCGCAATTCCTAGAGAGCACAACGCCTCATGTCCACAGGATGATCAGTGATCATTCCATCGGTTCAATGCCGTCCGCATCCTCTTCCGCCGAGCCGGTTTCCAGGATCTTTTCGGCAATCAATCCCGAGTTCTGTCGAATCATCTGCTCGATCTTCGCCGCCATATCCGGGTTCTGCTTGAGGAAGGTCTTGGAATTCTCCCTGCCCTGACCAAGGCGGGTCGAGTCGAAAGAGAACCAAGCGCCGGATTTCTCGACGATACCGGCCTTGACACCCAGATCGACAAGTTCGCCCATCTTGGAAATGCCCTCGCCATACATGATGTCAAATTCCACCTGCTTGAATGGTGGGGCCACCTTGTTCTTGA
>JANMFA010000325.1:0-2174 GCA_031377545.1 Hyphomicrobiales bacterium
GGCTCCAGCACGCCGCCGATGCCGACACCGCCGGAGAGGTGGATGTTCCTGCCGATCTGGGCGCAGGAACCGACCGTGACCCAGGTATCGACCATCGTGCCTTCGCCCACACGCGCCCCGACATTGACGAAGGACGGCATGAGAATCACGTTCCTGTCGATGAAAGCGGAATGGCGAACGATGGCACCAGGCACCATGCGGAAGCCCGCCTCCCGGAAGCTCTTGTCGGGCCAGCCTGTCATCTTCAGTGGAACCTTGCCATAGCCATAGACCGGGTTCTGATCAGGTGAGCCGCCGTCCACTGCGAATGGCATGATGCTGTTGTCATTGAGGCGGAAGGACAGGAGCACGGACTTCTTCAGCCATTGATGCACGGCCCAGCTGTCCTTGAGTGGCTTGCCCGGAATCTTCTCGGCCACGCGCATCGTGCCGCTGTCGAGGCCGTTCAGCGCCTCGTTGACCGCATCGCGTACCTCTCCTTTCGTCGCGCTGCTGATCTCGGCGCGGTTGTCCCAGGCCTTCTCGATGGTGGCGGCGAGCGATGCGATGGACATGGGAAGGCTCCTTTGGAAAGTCGCGTTCGCTTGCCGCTGGATGGGAGGGGGAGTCAATCTCAAACTATCGGTTGATTGGAAAATTGCTTTGGCGGGACTATGACAACGCTCATGAGTGACGCCACCGCACCCTTCACCAGTCCCTTCCCGCCAGCCACCGAGACGGATTGGCGGAAGCGCGTCGAAACGGTGCTGAAAGGCGCGGATTTCCAGAAAAAGCTCGTCTCTCGCAGCCATGATGGGTTGATCATCCAGCCCATCTATGCCCGCGCACCCGATGCGCCATTGATCGCGGGTGGCCTTGCCGGGAAGCCCTGGAGCGTGTCGGCGCGTGTCGATCACCCCCATACCGAGGCTGCTGCTGCACAGGCCCGCGAGGATCTGCAGGGTGGCGCGGATTCACTGGCGCTGGTGTTTGCTGGCAGTCAGTCATCGCGCGGATATGGATTGCCCTGCGAAGCGGCAATGGACCTCGATGCGGCGCTCTCCGGCGTGCATCTCGACCTCATCAGGGTGCGGCTTGATGGTGCGCCTGACAGTGTTGCGCAGGTCATGGCTGTTGCTGCCCTTCTTGAAAGGCGAAAACTGAACCCCGCGCAACTCGTCATCGATTTCGGCATGGATCCGATCGCGGGCCTGACACGCAATGGTCAGGCATCCTGGACCTGGCCGGCCATGGGGAAGCGTCTGGCAGAAGCCGTTCTGGCGCTGCAGTCACGCGGCTTCAAGGGTCCATTCCTCACGGTTGACATCAGGCCGTATCACGAGGCGGGAGCCGCGGAAGGGCAGGAACTGGCGGCCGCGCTGGCGCAAGGCGTGCTGTATCTTCGCGCGCTGGAAACCAACGGTGTCGCATTGGCCGCCGCCTTTCGCGCGATCTCGTTCGTCCTCCCGGTGGATGCAGACCAGTTCATGGGCGTGGCCAAGCTGCGGGCGCTTCGCAAGCTCTGGGCGAAGGTCGCCGAGGCTTGCCGTGTTACGCCCGAGCCCGCGATGCTCCATGCCGAGACCTCCTGGCGGATGCTCACGAAGCGCGATCCGCATGTGAACATCCTGCGCGCGACCATCGCGACCTTCGCGGCGGGCGTGGGTGGTGCGGATACGGTGACGGTGCTGCCGTTCACGCAGGTGCTTGGCCTGCCCGAGGCGCAGGCCCGTCGGCTTGCCCGCAACACGTCGATCGTCCTGATGGAAGAGGCGCATCTGTGGCGGGTCATCGATCCGGTGGCGGGTGCCGGCGGCTATGAAGTGCTGACGGATCAGCTGGCCGCCAAAGCCTGGGCTTTGTTCCAGCAGATCGAGGGCGAGGGCGGGATTGTGGCGAGCCTGACAGCCGGGCATCTGCAGGCGCGGATTGCGGCAACGGCGATGGCACGCGCACGGCAGGTGGCGACGCGGCGTGAACCGATCACCGGCACCTCGGAGTTTGCCAATCTCGGCGAGACCGCGCCCGCCGTGCTCGATGTGCCGCCAACATCAACAGGCGTGACGAAGACTCCCGCCATTTCCGCGGAAATCGTGGCAGTTCCGCTCGTTTCGCAGCGGACTTCCGAACCGTTCGAGGCGCTGCGAAACCGGGCGGATGCAATTCTTGCAGCTACGGGCGCGCGACCAAAGGTC
>JANMFA010000332.1:0-1680 GCA_031377545.1 Hyphomicrobiales bacterium
CACCGACGAACGCGATGACCGGTGTGTCCGGGCTCGCCAGCTTGAACCCCATCGCCAGTGGCACGGCGCATCCCATGGTGCACAATGCCGAGGATTGGAGCATCGCGCGCGGCATCAAACTGGTCCACATCTGCGAAACGAGGATGCGATGCGCGCCACTGTCAGCGGTGGCAACGGTGGTGGGCGGCATTACATCTCTGAGCGTCCCGAACACCACGCCTGGCCCCCATCCATCAGGAGCAGCGAACGCCGCCTTGACGGCGGCCTGCGTCTTCGCAGGCGCATGGTCGGACCAGCAATCGGTGCGCGCCGCGCCTTCTGCGACAAGCAGATGAAGCATCGCCGACACATCTCCGACGAACTGGTGCGTCACGCTGTGCATTCCATGCGGCATCGCCTCGGCCACCAGATCGATCACCGGCTTGTCCGCTGGCCATGGATTGCGCCAGTTCACGCGCATCTCGATGGGATCGTAACCAGCAAGGATGACGAGATCGGCTTGCTCAATCAAAGGCAGCAGCAGTTTGTCGGCTTTCGGTGACAGGCCAGCAGCACCCAGCGCCAGCGGATGCGTTTCCGCTATCAATCCCTTGCCCTTGTAAGTCGTGATCAATGGTGCCTGGAAATGCTCGCAAAACGCCTGGAGCGCAGGCCCCGCCTGCTGGTTCACCGCGTCGACGCCAGCGATGACGATGGGCCGCTTCGCCTGTTCCAGCATCGTCCGCACGGCGGCAAGCGCCGGGCCATCTGCGGGAACTGCCGCAGCAGCAGACGGCGATACCACCAGCGGAGAATCAGCCGCCACGCCTTCCGCCACACCGATGGGGATATCCACATGCACGGGTCCGGGTCGGCCCGACAGCGCCACAGCGAGCGCCTTGTCGATCACAAGATCCGCCGTCGCGAGGGTTGCCCGGAAGCTGGCCTTCACAATGGGTCGCAGGAGCGCCTGATGGTCAAAAACCTGATGGGTGTAGGTCTCGGCATCGGCTGAATCAACGCATCCCGTCAGGAAGATCAGCGGCACACGATCCTGCATGGCATTGGCCACGACATTGACGGCATTCGCGACGCCGGGACCCAGCGTGGCATAGAACAGGCCCGGTGCGCCCGTGGCGTGCCAGACACCTTCGGCCATGAATCCTGCGGCATTCTCATGCTTGGTCAGGATTGTCTCGATACCGGCTGCATTCAGCGCCTCAACAAGCGCCAGCACTTCACCACCTGGAATTCCAAAGGCCCTCGTGATCCCGGCGGCCGCAAGGCGTCGCGCGATCCTGTCCGCACCGGTCATGAGGTTTCCTTTGTTGCATCTGCTGGATCGATGGCAGACCCGCGGCCTCAACGGCAAATCGCGATCCCGTGATGGGCCATCAATCAAGCCCCTGTTTCGCAATTGACAGCGCCGGTGAGAGAGCGCATCTATTGCAAATGATTTGCAACTGCAAAATTTGGAGTGACTATCGATGGTGCTGACCGGCTGGCGCAATGCCCGTGGCGAGGCGAGTCTTCAGGACGTGCATGCGACGATACCCGTGCCCAGTGATGGAACCCAGCTGCGCAAGGCGCTGGCCTTTGTCGGTCCGGGCTATCTGGTGTCGGTCGGCTATATGGATCCGGGCAACTGGGCGACGTCACTCGCGGGCGGATCGAAATTCGGCTACACGCTGCTTGCTGTCG
>JANMFA010000041.1:0-10722 GCA_031377545.1 Hyphomicrobiales bacterium
GCGCCGGCCGCGATCACGCGGGTGCGCGGTGCAGTGCAACTGACGGACAAGGCTGGGAAAACCGCAACGGGCCGGGTCAACTGACCCTCGCATTCGTCGCATCAGAAAGAGAGACATCCATGAAGCGGATCATCACAGGCCTGGCTTTTGCCGCAGTGCTCGGCGCACCGGTCATCGCCCAGCAGAACCACAGTGGCCATGGCCAGCCGGCGCAGACCCAGACGCCGGTGCCGACGCCGGCACCGCTTCCCGCCCAAGGCATGCCAGGCCACCCGATGCATGGCAACATGCCCGCTGGCATGAAGGAGAGGATGCAGGGCATGCACGGCCAGGCGGCGAACGCGGCCAATCCAGCCAGTCAGGCCTTCGCAGCGGCCAACGCCCGGATGCACAAGGACATGGCGATCAGGTTCACGGGCAATGCCGACGCGGATTTTACACGTGGCATGATCCCGCATCACCAGGGTGCCGTCGACATGGCCGAGATCGTCCTGAAGTTCGGCAAAGATGATGAGATCAAGAAGCTGGCCACGGACATCATCGCCGCGCAGAAGACGGAAATCGCCCAGATGCAGGCGTGGCTGCAGAAGAACGCCACTGCGGCCGCAGGACCGAAGGCCGCTGACATCATCGAGGCCTACGAGGACATCAACGCCGAGATGCACAAGGAGATGGGCATTGCCCTCACCGGCAATGCGGATGTGGATTTCATCAGTGGCATGATTCCCCACCATGAAGGCGCGGTGGAGATGGCCAAGGTGCTGCTGCGCTATGGCAATGACGCGGAATTGCGCAAGCTCGCCGAGGATGTGGTCCGCAGCCAGAGCGCCGAGATCGTCATGATGATCGGCTGGTTGCGCCGCAACGGCGGGTGAAGCGGACGCCCATGCGCCCTGTCATTCCCGCTGGTGGCGTGGACTGACAGGGGCCAGAGCCTGCGGCCTGCTGTTCAGGCGGGTCTGACCGGAATCTCCAGTCCGCGCTGCACGGCCGGTCGTGCAAGGGCGCGCTCCAGCCAGGCCGGAACATGCTTCAGCGTGTCGAAGGCCACGATGTCCCGCGCGCCGTAGAAGCCAATCAGGTTGCGTACCCATCCAATGGTCGCGATATCGGCGATGGTGTAGTCCGCGCCCATGATCCAGTCCTTGCCCGCGAGCTGCGTCTCGAGCACGCCGAGCAGCCGCTGGGTTTCCGCCCTGTAGCGCTCGAGCGGACGCTTGTCCTCGTACTCGCGTCCGGCAAACTTGTGGAAGAAGCCAAGCTGGCCGAACATCGGTCCGATGGCCGCCATCTGGAAGATCAGCCACTGGATCGTCTCGTAGCGGCGGGCAGGGTCCTTCGGCAGGAACTGACCGGTTTTCTCCGCGAGATAGAGCAGGATCGCGCCCGATTCAAACAGCGCGAATGGCTTGCCGCCCGGACCATCTGGATCAAGGATCGCGGGGATCTTGCCGTTGGGGTTGAGCGAAAGGAAGGCTGGAGTCCAGGTCTCGTTCTTGCCGATGGCGATGGCGTGCGGCTCGTAGGGCAGGCCGGTTTCTTCCAACATGATCGAGACCTTCACACCGTTGGGCGTTGGCAGCGAATACAGCTGCAACCGGTCCGGATGCTGGGCTGGCCATTGGGTCGTGATGGGGAAGGCGGAAAGGTCCGGCATTGCGGGCTCCAGTGTCTGGCGGGTTGTGGTGGACATGGTGGCTGGCACCGCGATGCGCAATGGCACCCAGCCCGTCTAAGGAGCAAGAATCCAGGCGTGGGCCGGATCGTTGTGAAAGCGCCACAGACGCTTGGGCCCGGCCATCACATTGAGGTACCAGAGGTCGTAGCCATGGGCCGCGCCGACAGGGTGATAGCCCCTTGGCACCAGCACCACGTCGCGGTCCTGCACCAGAATGGTTTCGTCGAGGTCGCGCTCGTCGGTATAGACGCGCTGGACCGCGTATCCCTGCGGCGGCGAGAGCCGGTGATAGTAGGTTTCCTCCAGCGCCGATTCTGCGGGCAAGGCATCGCGGTCATGCCGGTGGGGGGGGTAGCTCGACCAGTTGCCGCCCGGCGTGACGACCTCGACCACGAGCAGGTTCTCGGCATGGGGCGATGTGTCGGGAAGGATGTTGCGCACATGGCGGATGTTGCTGCCCTTGCCGCGCGTTTCCTGGCCGACCTGATCATCGAGAATAAGCCGCGCGGGCAGGTGGCCCTCGGCGGGTGCCGAACAGACCGCAACCTCGCAGCGGCCAACCGCTGTCAGCTCTACCGGCACCCGCGGCGGCGCGTAGAGCGACGACGGATTGCCCGCGAACGGGGATTCGCGTCCGCCCATGGAGCCAAAATCGACGCCGCCTGCGCGCACGTTGGCCCGCCCGGAGACCATCACGAAGCACAGCTCGCGGCCCTGCCCCTGTCGCACGAGGCTTTGTCCTGCGTCCAGATCCACGACCTCGAACCCCACATGGGTCCAGCCCGCATTTTCCGGCGTGATGGCATGAACGGAACGTCCCGGCGTGACGATGGGCCGTCGCAGCAGCGGTGACATCAGATCAACCCCGCTGTGGTCAGCGCACTCTTCAGACTGGCCATACCCTTGCGCGCATAGACCAGCGGATTGGCCTTCTCAGGGTCCTGCTCGGCCTCGACGATGATCCAGCCGTCATAGCCTGGGAGGGCGCGGAAAACGGCTGTGTAGTCCACCATGCCGTCGCCTGGCACAGTATAGACGCCGAGATCCCGGCCCTTGCCGAGAATTGCATCAAGGAAGCTCCAGTCGCTGGCGCGGGCCTGCTCCATCACGGTGCGGCGCACATCCTTGGCATGGACGTGGCTGATGCGATGGCGGTAGGTGCGGGCGAGTTCTGCCGGGTCAGCGCCGCCCCAGGTGGCGTGCCCGGTATCGAGCAGCAGGTTCACCGCTGGTCCGCAACCCGCCATGAAGGCTTTGATGTCGGCGCGGCTCTCGACGATGGTCCCCATGTGGTGGTGATAGCACAGCTTCAGCCCTTCCGCCGCCAGAAGGACCGCGAGCTCGGTCATGCGCTGGCAGAACGGTGCCCATTCACCGGCCGCCAGACGCGGCCGGCGCGACAGCGGCATGGTGCGGTCACCGTGGATCGCATTCGAGGTTTCAGCCACGATAAAGACATCCGTTCCCATTGCCTTCAGCAGGGAACGGTGGCTTTTCGCCAGATCGAATTCCGTGCGGGCATCCCGCTTCAGGAGCTCAACCGAATGCCAGCCGCCAACGCAGGCCATGCCATAGGGGGCGAGTGCGGCCTTCAGCGCTGTCGCCTCGCGCGGGAACTTGTGACCGAGTTCCATGCCGGTGAACCCGGCATCGCGGGCCTCGGCCAGACAGGTCTCCAGCGGTGTCTCGCCGCCAATGTCCTGCAGGTCGTCGTTCGACCACCCGATGGGGTTGGCACCGATGCGGATGGCCATCTGTCAATCTCCCAGCCGTTGCGCCTTGCGCGCCGTCTCGTATGTCCTGCGTGCTGCCATCACCGACTTCCGGTCGGAAACCTCCGGCACGGCGACATCCCACCAGTGCCCGCCCGCGCCGGTGGCATGCAGGGGGTCGGTATCGATGACGATGACGCTGGTGCGCCTCGCACGGCGGGCTCTCTTCAACGCTGCTTCAAGCCCGGAAAGGCCGGACACTTTGGTGGCGATGGCCCCCAGCGCCGCCGCATGGGCCGCGAAGTCGATGGCGGGTAAGGCGACGTGGGCGGTGTCATCCAGCAGGTTGTTGAACGAGGCGCTGCCGGTGGCCTTCTGCAACCGGTTGATGCAGCCATAGCCCCGGTTGTCCAGCACCAAGATGGCGAGCGGCCTGTCCAGCATGATGGATGTCGCGATCTCCGAGTTCATCATCAGATAGGAACCGTCGCCGACCATTACGGTCACATGGCGCGTGGGATCCGCCATTTTCACGCCCAGACCGCCCGCGATCTCATAGCCCATGCAGGAATAGCCGTATTCCATGTGATAGCCGCCGGGCGCACCCGCGTTCCACAGCTTATGGAGCTCCCCGGGCAGCCCGCCCGCAGCGCAGACCACCACATCGCGCTCCTTCGCCTGCCTTTGTACAACTCCAATCACTTCCGCATCGCTCGGCAGGGGCTTGCCAGCGGGGGCAACGGCTGCGGCTGCAACCGTCAGCCATTGCGCTGTCCGCTCCGCTGCCTTTGCTGTCCACGTTGCCGGACAGCGCCATCCTTGCAGCCCCGCGGACAGTTTCTGGAGCCCGACGGAGGCATCGCAGACCAGCGGCTGCGCCCGGTGCTTGCCTGCATCGAACGCGGCCATATTGAGGCCGATCAGCCGCATCGCTGGATTCCGGAACAGCGTCCACGAACCGGTGGTGAAATCCTGCAGGCGCGTACCAACGGCCAGAACGACATCCGCATCCTGCGCCATGGCATTGGCCGCCTCTGTTCCCGTGACGCCGATCGCGCCCGCATTCAGCGGATGCTGCGCAGGCAGGCTGGATTTACCGGCCTGCGTTTCGGCGCATGGAATGCCATGGGCCTCGCAGAATGCCAGAAGCTGTTGCTCCGCCTCTCCGTACAGCACCCCGCCACCAGAAATGATCAGCGGTTTCCTTGCCTTGCGCAGAAGGGATGTCGCCGCTGCAAGCTCCTGGCTGTCAGGCTCCGGACGGCGCTGCTGCCAGAGCCTGTGCTCGAAGAAGCTCGCGGGATAATCGAAGGCCTCGGTTTGCGTGTCCTGACAGAGCGCCAGTGTCACGGGTCCGCATTCTGCCGGGTCAATCAGCACCTGCAACGCGCGGTTGAAGGCGGGGATCAACTGCTCTGGCCGGGTCAGCCGGTCGAAATAGCGCGAAACCGGTCGGAAGCAGTCATTGGCGGACACGGTGCCGTCGCCGAAATGCTCGATCTGCTGCAGCACCGGGTCCGGCCTGCGGCTGGCATAGACATCGCCGGGCAGCAGCAGGAGAGGCAGGCGGTTGACATGGGCAACGGCTGCGGCCGTCACCATGTTGGTGGCGCCGGGTCCAATGGAGGTTGTGCAGGCCATCATGCGCCGCCTCCGCGATGCCTTGGCAAAGGCAATCGCGGTGTGTGCCATGGCCTGCTCGTTGTGGGCACGGAATGTGGGCAACCGGTCACGGACTGCAAACAGAGCCTCGCCCAGCCCCGCCACATTGCCATGGCCGAAGATGGCAAAAACACCGGCGAAGAGCGGCTGGCGCGTGCCGGCGATCTCGGTTTCCTGCGCTGCGAGAGCCCGCACCAGCGCTTGCGCCATCGTCAGCCTGACGGTTTTCATGCCGGTCTCCCCGATCCTGATTGTCCCGTCTCGAAGGCTTTCGCGAATCCGTCAAGCCGTTCCGCCATTGTCCGTACCGCATCGTCGTCGGAGATCAGTCCGGACAACCAGGCCGCCAATGTATCGGCGAAGATGGAGCGCCCGCCCACAAACCCGATGACACCGGGCATTCCGGCAGCGGCCGCGATCTCGGCCCGCGACCCGGCAGTGCGGGCAATGACAATGCTGCCACGGCAGAATGGATCGTGCCTGTCGATCACGTCCTGCAGCAAATGCCATTGCCCGGTATCAGCCTGCGCTTCGATCAGCCAGTAATCAGGCTTCAGGCCATGGCCATAGAGCCGGGTGATGAGCGTTGCCGTTGTATCGCCAGCTCTCGGCAACGCCTCGATCAGCGTTTCGCGGCGGGTGGCGCGGCAGATCGCCATGACCTGCGTGATGCCACCAAGGTTGCCGGCCAGTGGTGTGCGCGCGTCGTCCCTGTCATTGGCAATGAGTTTGACCACCTGGCCGATCGGCCATTCCAGCGGGTTCTCTGCAAAGGCGGATGGATCGTCTTGCGGAAACTGCCGTGCGGTCCAAAGGCCTTTGGCCGCAGCCTCGAACAGCGCTTGCCGTCCAAGCCCGTTTTCCAGAAACATTCCGAAGCCCTCGCGCCCGGCGGACGCGCGACCACAGGCCTGCACGGCAAGGGTCTTGAACTGCGGGATGCGGGCAGGGTCCGCACCCAGCGCTTTGGCCACGGGTACCAGATCATGCGGGCCGTGATCGATCGAGAGGATGCTCAGACTGGCCGGCGCAGGCCTCCGCGTCGTGGCATGGTGAATATGGTTCAGGTCGCCGTCGTGGCGAAGCTGACGATGGGGTGAGCCTTTGACGAGAAAGTGCTGAAGCTCCGTGAAGCTTGGGCTTTCCGGCGAGCACAGCAGGCGAGAGACGGCGAAAGCGCCGCAGGCATTGGCATAGGTACAGGCCGTCTCCAGCGGCTCGCCACGCAGCCAGCCCCGGAGGAATCCCGACATGAAGGCATCGCCCGCGCCCAGTACGTTATAGACCTCGACCGGGAAACCCGGTCCGCGCACGCCCTTTTCGACATCATCGGGAATGGCACCGGGAAATACCACGCACCCCATCGGACCGCGCTTGCAGACAATCAGCGCCTCTGGTGCAAGGCGGCGGATTGTCCGGAGGGTTTCCAGCGTGTCCTCCGAACCACCTGCGATGTGGAGCTCTTCCTCCGTACCCACGATCAGGTCGCAGTCCGGGAGAATGGTTTGCAGATGCGCCGTCACGGTGTGCGAGCGGACGTAGCGCCCCTCGCCCGCGCCATGGCCCGCAAGGCCCCAGAGATTGGGCCGGTAGTCAACATCGAAGGCAATCTTTCGGCCATGCCTCTTCGCGATGCGCATGGCCTTGCGCTGGGCCGCTGCGGTATTGGCTCGAGCGAAATGCGTGCCGGTGACGACGATGGCTGCAGCGGAGGCGACAAAGGCCTCGTCGATGTCGCTTTCATCGAGCGCGGCATCGGCGCAATTCTCGCGCATGAAGATCAGCGGGAAGTTCCGGTCATCGCTGACGCCCAGAAGCACCAGCGCCGTCAGGCGCGCCGGATCGGTGTGGATACCTTGTATGGCCACGCCCTCGCGCTGCATCTGCTCGCGGATGAAGCGGCCCATGTGCTCGTTGCCGACACGCGTGATCAGGCCGGATTTCAGACCGAGCCGTGC
This sequence comes from Hyphomicrobiales bacterium, assembly GCA_031377545.1. Lineage (GTDB taxonomy): Bacteria > Pseudomonadota > Alphaproteobacteria > Rhizobiales > Beijerinckiaceae > JADCCX01. Next base: position 7,011 of record JANMFA010000041.1, read on the forward strand.
GGTGCCGATGGCAATGTTGGCCGGGCAACCGCCGACCGCCTTGGAGAAACTCGCCATGTCCTCGAGCCTGCCGCCGATCTGCTGGCCGTAGAGATCGACCGAGGAGCGGCCGATGCAGATGACATCGAGGGCAGGGGGCAGGGTGATGCCTGCCGGTCTGGGCGAATCATGGTTCAAGGGATTCGGCTCCCACACCGACAATGGTCTGGTCGAAATCGATGTTGGCACCCGTCATCAGGCCTGATTCCGCTGACGCCAGCCAGGCGCAGGCGCGTGCCACCTCCTGCGGGTCGATCAGCCGCCCGAATGGCCGGGTTTTCACGGCGTCCTCCAGCCAGCCGTCCTGCGCTCCGTGATACTCCCGCATCACGCGCTCCTCGCCGGGCGTGTGCATCCAGCCGATGTTGAGGCCGTTGACGCGGATGCGGTGGCGAATGAGCGAATGCGCGGCATTGCGTGTCAGCGTCGCCAAGGCACCCTTGCTGGTGCTGTAGGCCGCCAGGAAGGGTTGGCCACCATGCGCCGACATGGACTGAATGTTGATGATCGATCCTTCGACCTTCTCGCGCACCATGACACGCGCGGCCTCCTGTATCAGGAAGAAGGGGGCCCGCACGTTGACATTGAACAGCTCGTCGTAGCGCTCCTGCGTGGTGTCGAGGATCGTGCCGCGATCCGTGAGGCCTGCCGCATTGACCAGAACATCGACACGGCCAAACCGCTGGTCAGCGACTGTCACCACGGCACGGGCCGCATCGACGCTGGCGAGGTCCGCCTGAACAAAGACAGCCTTTGTGCCCAGCGCCTCAAGTGCCAGCCGCACCACTTCGCCGCGCTTTGCATTGCGACCGCAGATCACGATCCCGGCCGCACCCCGGATGGCGAAATCCCTGGCGATGGCCTCACCAAGCCCTTGCGTACCGCCGGTGATCACCGCGATTTTTCCATCCAGCCGTGCGCCCGAGATCGAATCCATTGTTTCTCTCCCTTGCCAAGATTAAATCAGAAGCTACGGTTGACGGCAAAACAAGTTGGTGAGCCGACACAATAAATTTGCGCCGGGGAGAGTTCGTTGATCAAGATCGGATTGCTGGGGGCTGGCCGCATCGGCCGCATCCATGGCGTGAATGTCGCGGCATCCGCCAAGGCGCGGCTTGTCGCGGTGGCGGACGCGCTGCCAGACGCCGCCACCGCTCTCGCACAGGAACTGGGTGCCCGTGCGGACAGCCCGGCGGCGATCCTTGCGGCCAACGATATCGACGCCGTCCTGATCTGTTCCTCCACCGATACCCATGCCGACCTGATCGAGGCCGCGGTGAAAGCGGACAAGGCCGTGTTTTGCGAAAAACCTGTCGATTTGTCCTCCGATCGGATCAAGCGATGCCTTGACGTGGTCGCCGCTGCCGGCAAGCCGCTGATGATCGGATTCAACCGGCGCTTTGATCCCAATTTTGCCGAAGCCCGGCGGCGCATCCGTGCGGGTGCGATTGGCAGTGTTGAACTGGTCAGCATCATCTCGCGCGATCCTTCGCCACCGCCACCAAGCTATGTGGCCCGTTCCGGTGGCCTGTTCCGCGACATGATGATCCATGATCTCGACATGGCGCGGTTTCTGCTGGGTGAAGAGCCGGTGGAGGTCCATGCCGTGGGGGCGTGTCTGGTCGATCCGGGCATCGGTGCCGCTGGCGATGTCGACACCGCCGCCGTGCTGCTCAAGACGGCCTCGGGCAAGATCGCCCAGATCACCAACTCGCGGCGGGCCACCTATGGCTATGACCAGCGTTTCGAAGTGCATGGGTCGAAGGGCATGGTGCGCGCGCAGAATATGCCAATGACGACGGTCGAGACCGCGACGGAGGCTGGGTTCCTGGCCGATCCCGTGCTTCCATTCTTTCTGGAGCGATATGCGGCGGCCTACCGGGCCGAGCTGGAGCATTTCCTCGACGCGCTGGCAACGGGCACGCCACCGTCACCGTCCGGCGAGGATGGCCTGCGTGCCCAGCTCCTCGCCGATGCGGCAACGCTGTCGCACCAGACAGGCACTCCCGTGCGGCTCGAAGGCTGAGACAATGGCAAAAGCTTCCCTTTCCGCTGCGGACCTGTCGTCACGGTTTCAGGCCATGGCCGGCATGGCGAGCGAACTCGGGCACCTCGCCAACCGCTACTTCAACGATCAGGCCTCGCTGGGCACAAGGATGAAGGGCTTTCAGGATTTCCTGACCGAAGCGGATGGCGCGGTCGAGGCCTTGTTCCGGCAGCAGATTGCCCAGGCGTTTCCTGGCGATGCCGTCATGGGGGAGGAAATGGGCGGCGGCGACAGCGAGCGGCTGTGGATCATCGATCCCATTGACGGCACCGCCAACTTTGCGCGTGGTGACCGGCAATGGTGCATCTCCATTGGCTTTGTCGCCGATGGCGTGCCCGAACTCGGCGTGATCTACTCGCCTGCCCTGGGGGAGATGTTCCTGGCACAGCGCGGCAGAGGGGCCACCATGAACGGCAAGCCGATCAAGGTGGCTGCGACATCCGATCTGCGGCAGTCCACCATCGAGTTCGGCTGGTCGCCGCGTCTCCCTGCCGAGCCCTATCTCGCGGCGCTGGCACGGCTCTATGCGGGTGGGGCCAACGTCAAGCGCAGTGCGTCAGGCGCGCTGGGGCTGGCCCATGTCGCACTCGGGCGGACCGACGCATACGGCGAGTTGCACATCAATTCCTGGGACGTCGCGGCAGGTCTCGTGATCGCTGCGGAGGCAGGCGCGCGCATCAATGCATTCTGCACCGGGGAATGGCTGACGAAAGGCAATCCAATCCTTGTCGTCACGCCGTCACTCTGGGATGTGGTTCATGCCGCCAGCGGCATCGCACATGCCGGATCGCCTGACGATTGACAGCGCCCCTGTCCGGGGCCAACACCATGAGCAAGCACAAGAGACGAGAAGGGAGGATTTCAGCCATGAAAACCACAGGAACTTTCAAGGGAGTATTTTTCGCCGCAGCCGCAATGGCGGGACTTGCCGGCCCCGCTGCAGCGCAGGGCGAGGTCACGGTCTATTGCTCGGTGCAGGAGGAGTGGTGCCGCCCGATGATGCAGGCCTTCGAGCGCGCGACCGGTATCAAGGTTTCGATGACGCGCAAATCATCGGGCGAAACCTATGCCCAGATCAAGGCTGAAGCCGCCAACCCGCGTGGGGACGTCTGGTGGGGTGGTACCGGCGATCCGCATTTGCAGGCAGCGGAAGAGAATCTGAGCGAGCCGTATCAGTCTCCTGTACTGGCGCAACTTCTGCCCTGGGCACGCAAGCAGGCCGAACAGTCGGGCTTCAAGACCGTGGGGATCTATGCCGGGGCGCTTGGCTATTCCTACAACACGCAACAGCTGGCGCGCCGCAATCTGCCGGTGCCGCGCTGCTGGGCGGATCTGGCCAAGCCTGAATACCGCGACGAGGTCCAGGTGGCCGATCCCAATTCCTCGGGAACGGCCTATACCAAGGTGGCCACGCTGGTGCAGCTCATGGGCGAGGACAAGGCCTTCGCCTTCATGCGCGAGATGCACCGCAACGTGAACCAGTACACCCGCTCTGGTGCTGCTCCTGCCCGCGCTGCGGCGACGGGCGAGAGCCTCATCGGCATCACCTTCCTGCATGATGCCGTGACCATGGCAGTGACGGGTGCGCCGGTGGCGATCGTCGCGCCCTGCGAAGGTACGGGTTAC
>JANMFA010000349.1:0-2516 GCA_031377545.1 Hyphomicrobiales bacterium
GGGCGATCAGCGCTTCGAGCAGCGTGAAGCCTCTGGAGACAGAGCGGCGGCGTTGAGTCTGGGTCATAGCGGATGCTCCGTTGAATCGTGGCGCGTGAGTCACTCAATACGCCGTGGCTTTGTCACGCCAACTACCCGGCACCGGTACCAGGATTCCGGACGGCGCCCCGGCCGAACCAAACAATGCCCCGTTGTAGGCAACGGTGAGGTTGCCTGCGCCCTGCTTGTTGATATCGCCCCGCGAGATGAAAGAGCCGACGATCGTCGGATTACCGTTGCCGAGCGTTGCATCGGTGTTCACCGTGGCCGAAGCCGAATAGAAGATCCCAAAAGCATTGACATTGCTGCCAAAAGACAAGTCGCCGCTGGTGGCCAATGCCAGAGGCTTGGCGGCAGTGCCCAACGTCGTGGTCAAAGAGGGCATGTTGCTTGAGCCAAAGTCAACCGCGCCGTTGACCCAAAACTTGGTGATCCCCCGATCGGCCCAATACGAAACCGCTGCCCCGCAATCGCTGGCGCCAGTACAGTTTCCTGCAGCGTAGCCGCCAGCGCCCGGCCCCAGCACCTTGGTGTCAGAAGCCTGCTGATACGCAGTGAACCCCAGGCCGAAAAAACTGGAGAAGAACAACTCACCGGTGGAGTCGGCATTGGTCAGATTCAGCAGCGATGGGTCGTTATCGAGGATTGACTGCGCAGGCGCCGTACCCGGCAGGCTCTGCACCCAGAAGCCATTGGCGTTGATCTCCACCGTGCTGCCCGTGTTGATCGTGATGCCATTGCTCTTGGTGTCGGTATTGACCACGTTGATGCTGCCGCCAACCAGCGTTGTCGAGCCGCTGATCATCCCTGCGCCAGGTATCGTGGGGAAGGTGGGTCGGACTTTGACAATCGTCCGGATGATCGTGGAGCTGTCGGACGATGTGGCGGCCTGGCTGGGATCGCAGGGGTCGCCGTTTGTGCAGCCGCGTGACACGATTTCCACCGCCTGGACGTCATTCGTCGAGTTATTGGCGACCGTCACTGCATTGAACTGGACTCGAAAGCGCGGCAGCGTGGCTGTGGCCAACGTGGCCGCGCCCGCTGAAGGGCAAGCACATGTGGGTGTCCCTGTGGCGGGGTCGATCTGGCAACCTGGGTAGGCCGTGCTGACGACGTTGAACCAGCCGGTATTGTTGGTTGGGGGATTCGCCGCCGTGGGCCGGATGTAGCGATCCCGGAAGGACACCAGCGGACTGGCGACCGTGCCCACCGCCGGTACACAACTGTTGGCAGCCAGCGTGAGCGGGTCGTTCAAGCGCGCTATCGCCCACTCGATGCCGGCGTCGGCCAGCTCGAAACCCTTGGTGTAGCGGACCTGGTTGGCCGACGTGCGCTGCTCGAAGATCATGCCGCGATTGGCGAAGAAGGCCACCACCGTCATCGCAAACAAAAGCACCATCGACATAGCCAAGGCAGCCGCACCGCGCTGCTTGAATTGTGTGTGTTTCATGGACAGATCCCGCATGTCATGGGGGGCAAGCGCCGGTCAAACTCGCGTTGCGAACACGAACGTTCATGTTGACGGTGCGCACGATCGCCGAGTCGGCGACCGATTGACCTGTCAGCACGATGGCAAAACTGGGGATCGTCAATGTGGGCACACCAGCGGGATTGAACGTCGCGTTGGCGATGTCGATTGCGCCACCCGCACCGCTGTTGGTGCAGGTCAGCTTTGACAGACAACCACAGTAGGAGGAGAGGTTATTGACCAGGGCTGGGCTGGTCGGCGTCACGCTGAATGTCGTGACATTCACCGTGCCCGGGTCCGTTATTGCCTGCCAGCCCGAGGTCTGCCCGTCTTGCATCTGCAAGACACCGGCAGTGCCGACCACAGCCGTTCGAAAACCCGCGTACTCACTTGCATCGAGACCGTCAACCTGAGCGGCGGCTGCACGAGCGTACGAGTAGCTCACGCTGGTGGCAGTCGACGAAACTGCACCGCTGGCAGCCGCATGCGGGTTGGGAACCACCGATGCAGAACCCGTTCCCCAAACACCGGCTGTGGCGTTGTTCCAATAGCCAGCCCGCCGGAGATCCCGCGCGACGATATCCGCCGCGGCACGAAGATCTTGATTCACTCGCGTCTCGAGCATCTGACGCTTGTTGCTGACGACATAGTCAGCAAATAGCTTGGCCGCGCCGACAATGACGAACAGACCAACGGCAATGCCTACCAGCATTTCGACCAGCGACAGGCCTGCTTGATTTTGTTTCATCGAACGCTTGCTGTGCATCGTGACCACCTCAAGTGCAATCGGTCGCCAGCGCGGTAACCGTGTTGTTCGGGCTGCACAACTTGACACGCCCAACGCGCGTCACGCGCGCCTGTATCTGCCAATTTCCGGCGCTATTCGCCAAAGCCACGACGCCCGACAAGTCGGTCGTTCCCGCCGCCGCATCGGTGGCCATGCCCCGAACCGGGTCGAACGCGATGAATGCACCAGACGTTGTCGGTGTGAAAGCCACGGTGGTTCCGC
>JANMFA010000352.1:0-4456 GCA_031377545.1 Hyphomicrobiales bacterium
TCAGCGCTCAGTTCGTAACGCTTCGGCTTTGTCATCCTCAGGCTCCAGATCAGAGAATCTGGAACCCCATGAATCACGCCTCACCCAAAAACTGAATCCTGAATGTCGATTGGTCCTAGGGCAGTTGACCGCCCGCGTCACCCGATGGTGAGGTCAGTTTTCCGCGCTCTCGAAATAGAAGATGTGCTTGCCGACCTTTTCGCGCTTGTCCATGTAGCGGGCCCACCAGGGGCGGACATAGTTGGCGTGGTAGTGCGTGGCATTGCCGACGCCGGGCAGATAGGTTCGGCCTTCCGCCACATCGCGTGCAATGCGCTGGGCCGTGGCCCAGGGGCCGGACTCATCCGTGCGCAAGGCCTTGCCCTCGCAGGCGAACGTGAACTGGCAGGCGAGATAGCGATGCCTGTTCTGATAGACGACACCGCAGACCGTGGAGGGATAAACACCGGAACGCACGCGGTTCAGCACGACCTGCGCCACTCCGGCCTGTCCACGCTCGGGTTCGGACCTGGATTCGAAATAGACCGCTTCCGCCAGACACTTCATCTCGCGCTCGGACGTCACCGTGCCCACCAGCGGCGATCGTGGCGGTACAGGTTTGGCGACGGTGGATGGCGGGCTGATCTTCACCGAGCCAGGATGTTGTGGCAGCGGCACGGACACGCGGATCTCGGTCTTTGCCTCTTTGCGCGGGTCAATCGACGGTACGATACCGGTTGCCGTGATTGTGGCTGGAGGCATCGGCGGGAGGAACGTTTCGGTCGGCACGGCGGCAACCACCATCTCGACCATACCGCTGAAGGCTCCGACAATCGGTCCGCCGTCATCATCCGAGAAAGGCCTGGCAACGGGCATCATCTCACCGCCAAGGCGAAACAGCACGGAAATCTCGGGTGTTGCCTCGGACAGTGATTCATTGGCGTCGGTTGGCTGCGCAGCGCGCCAGAAACCAGGCTGCAGATGGGGTTCTTCGTCGGCATCCGCGCTGGGCGGTTCGGCGAGCAGCGACGGGCGCTGGGGGGTGAAGTCTTCGGCCGCAGCGGCAATGTCCGGAGCGGTCAGCGTCGGCCAGGCGATCGTGATGTTCTCGGGGGTCGCGTCGAAGCGCAGGCCGGGCGTCGAGGGATCGACCGAAGTCCGGATGCCTGCCGTGGCCGTGAACGAGACCAGCACGCCAGCGGCCAGAAGCCATGGCTTCAACGGACGCACGACCTTGGGCCGACGGGCGGAATTCCGCTGGGTGGAACGCTTGGAGAGACGCATACGCAACGCACTCGAACGCAACAGTGGGACGGCGCTTCGCTTCTGCGGACCACATTCCCGGACATGGATAATGCCGCAGTAAGGTTGCCGGTCGGTTAAGCCTCGCGGCACTTGCGCGAAAAACCCGTTTAACGATGCGTTAGGGTTAATAAAGTACTGATGGGTCAGAGCGTTTTCATCCGTCACGGTCGAGTTTCCTGCCATGCGTCTTTCTCCTCCGGTCGCGTCCTCCCGGTCACTTACGCGGTCTGCCGCGATCGTGATTGCCCTGCTCGGGCTCTCGCTTGGCGGATGCCTGCGCAAAGACGGAGCGGAGATCACGGGATCCATCAACCGGCAGGTCGTCAGCATGACCGACGCCGAGAAGCGCGTGGCCATCGAGCAACTGGGCCGCCAATACGACAAGAACCCCGGCGACAAGCGCGTGTCCATGACTTACGCACGCATCCTGCGGGACATGAACCAGGTCAACCAGTCCATCGCAGTGCTCCAGACCACAGCCGTGCGCTATCCCAATGACCGGGAGGTCGCAGCCGCGCTTGGCAAGGCACTGGCCGACGGTGGCCGGTTTGCTGAAGCCATGGACGTGCTGTCGCGGGCTCATACGCCCGACAAGCCGGACTGGCGCGTGCTGTCCACGCAGGGTGCCATTTCCGACCAGATGGGCAAGCCCGCCGAGGCGCAACAGTATTATCAGGCAGCGCTTCAGCTGCAGCCCGACGATCCCAACATCCTGTCCAATCTCGGCCTCTCATACGCGCTGTCCAACCGATTGGTCGAAGCAGAGCAGGTGATGCGCCGCGCTGTGTCCAATCCCGCCTCGTCGCCGCGCGTCAGAGGCAATCTGGCGCTGGTGCTGGCGTTGCAGGGCAAGTTCAAGGAGTCCGAGCAGGCAGCGGGGAAGGATCTCTCGCCGGCCGATGCCGCAGCCAACATCGCCTACGTCCGGTCCATGACGGCCCAGAACAACAGCTGGCGGCAGTTGCAGACGCTGGGTGCCAAGCCGCCTGCCCGCCAGGCCCAGCGATAGCGCCCTGACGGCAAGACCCTTGAGGGCAAGACCCCTGATCGGAAGACCCTTGACGGGAAGCCGGAGCAGGACCATCCTGTTTCGGATCGAAGGCATTGGCCCGGTCAGAATGGCCCTCCGACCCGCGGAGGGCCTTCTGCATTTCAGGCCAGGCTGAAGGGGTCCTGCATGTCTGGCGTCAACCGAACCGGCCATATCCGTCTTACCTCGCATCCCGAGCCCGGCGAGGTCCGCTTCCCGATCCATTGGGGCGCGGCGGACCCGGCCACGCGTGGCGCGCTGATCGGCACAGTGACGAAGCCGGGGGACCGCAATGTCATCGGCGCGGTCGGCGGGGCCTATTCGCTGTATCGGGCGCTGGCCGTATCGTCCGGAGCGCTCAATCCGCTGGTGCGGCCTGATCTTCACAACACGCACCCGCCGGTCAAGCTGGGGCCGCATCCGCAATGGAACGATCCGGCCAAGATCGTCTCGCTCGATCCATGGGGCCATCTCGTGGCGGAGGTTTTCGCGAAGGAAATCGGTGAAGGCGTTGATATCCGCCCGACGATTGCTGTCACCAAGGCCCGGATCACCCTGCCCGAGATCCAGTCGCGGATGGCAGGCGGACATATCACGGCGGATGGCGACATCATGAAGGCCACAGGCGACATCGCTGTCACCAAGATCGCGGTTGACCCTGTCTGGTATCTGCCCGGCATCGCCGAGCGCTTCGGCACCTCCGAGACGAACCTGCGCCGTCAGCTGTTCGAGCAGACCGGCGGCATGTTTCCCGAACTCGTGACGCGCTCCGATCTCTCGGTGTTCTTCCCACCGATCGGCGGCATGACGGCCTATATCTTTGGCGATGCCGACAAGCTGTCTTCGGGTCGGCACCGCGTCGCCTGCCGCGTCCACGACGAATGCAACGGCTCGGACGTGTTCGGTTCCGACATCTGCACCTGTCGCCCCTATCTCGTGCATGGCATCGAGGAATGCACACGTGAAGCCCAGAACGGCGGGGTGGGCCTGATCGTCTATAACCGCAAGGAAGGCCGGGCGCTGGGAGAGGTCACCAAGTTTCTGGTCTATAACGCCCGCAAGCGTCAGGAGGGCGGCGACAGCGCAGCGACCTATTTCGAGCGCACGGAATGCGTGGCGGGTGTTCAGGACGCCCGTTTCCAGCAATTGATGCCGGATATCCTGCACTGGCTTGGCATCCGCCGGATCGACCGTCTGATGTCGATGTCGAACATGAAATACGACGCGATGGTCAATTCCGGCATCGAGATCGGCGAGCGCGTGCCCATTCCTGATGAGCTTGTGCCGCTTGATGCCTCAGTCGAGATGGAGGCCAAGAAGGCGGCAGGCTACTATGCACCGGAGGGCGCGAAGGATGTGGCGGGGCTGGGCAACGTGAAGGGGCGCGATCTCGACAAGTTCTGAATCCTGTTTGGCGCGGGTCGAAGCCAGCCCGTAAACGATAGTAGTACTAAACCGATTCGATTAACTACAAAACAGCTTCTCTTATCTGTACAATTTAATATTTAGTCGACTATACAATAGTTAGCGGCGTTCTCTCTGTATAAAAATTTGAAAATTCGCATTTTCGAGTCCTTTCAAGACTTGCATCTCAACAATCACTATGGTTTGTAAAAAACGTACAATTTTGTATTTTTCCTTGCAAAGGGGCCTTGATGGTGTGGTCTTCATTCAGGAACGCTGTCAGTCAACAGGTCGATACCGCTCGGGAATGGAAAGCGCCCTCCAAACCATTGCCCACTCAACTGAATGCGACCCCCACGCTGGACGCCATTGGTCAACGTGATGAACTTGTCAGGCAACGGATAGCGGTCATGTTGGACCGGCTTGATGACTTCAAGACGTTACGAGAAGATTTTGGGGAGATTGTTAAGCCGCTTGCCGACATTTCTGCGGAGCTTCCGCGCGCTGCGGCTCGTATTGCTGAGCTTGAGACCTCGCTTGCGCAGGAAATGCAGGCCGTTTCCCGTATTCGCCTAGAAAATCAGGATGTCTCGGCGCGCAATGCTGGCTTGTCGCATGATCTTAGAGTCTGACTCATAATGATGTCTAGCGATATCAAGCGCTTGCGATCCGTCGTGTGATCATCTGTACGGACGCCATAACGAGCCATGCGGTTGCGCTTTCGATTGTTCTCTCGAA
>JANMFA010000360.1:0-8908 GCA_031377545.1 Hyphomicrobiales bacterium
CGTTGAAGGGCACGAGCGCGATCGTCCAGCCCAGCGAGAGAGCGAGGCTCCACAGCATCAGGTGCTGCCAAGTCACCTGATCGGGCGGATTGAAGACCATGTAGGCAGCCAGCGCAGTCAGCGGAATTCCGGCGGCGAACCAAGTGCGGCGGCGGCCAAACCGGATGTTTGTCCTGTCCGAGAGATAGCCGGCGATGGGGTCAGAAAAGGCGTCGAACAGCCGGACCGCCAGAAGAATGCTGCCAACCAGAGCAATGGGGATACCGATGCTCGCGTAATAGCCAGGCACAATGACATAGAATGGCAGCGTGAGCAGGGCCAGCGGCAGCGCGGGAAGCCCATAGCACAGCAATTCGATCAGGCTTGGCTCGCGCGAGACGGGCCGTGAATGATCCGTCATCCGATCAACCTTCCGAATCTGCGGTCATCAGGCGGGGTATCACCGATCACGATGTCTTGGCATAGACGATCTGGCGGACGTCGATGTTCTCTGATCGGAAGCCTGCCTCACAGTACGCATAGTAATATTCCCAGAGGCGGCGGAAGCGCTCGTCGAAGCCTAGCGGAACCAGATTCGGCCAGACCTCCCGAAACCGGATGCGCCAGTCAGCCAGCGTACGGGCGTAGTCATGGCCAAAAATCCGTTGCGAGACGTTGGAAAGGCCGTGGCTCTGGCCGAGTTCATCGAGGCGGGCGGGCGTCGGCAACATGCCGCCGGGGAAGATATAGCGGCGGATGAAGTCCATCTCGGTGCGGTATCCGTCCCAGAACTTTTCCTGGATAGTGATGATCTGAAGCGCTGCAGTGCCGCCGGTTTTCAGCCGCTCCCGGAGCTGTTGGAAGTAGGTCGGCCAATACTCTTCACCCACCGCTTCGAACATCTCGATCGACGCTATGCGGTCGTAGCTGCCCTTCTCGTCACGGTAGTCCTGCAGTTTGAGTGTCACCTTCTCCGTCAGGCCCGCTTCAAAGATGCGCTTCCGGGCATAGTCGAACTGCTGCTGGGAAATGGTGAGGCCCGTCACCTTGCAGCCGATATCCTTGGCAGCATATTCGGCGAAACCACCCCATCCACAGCCAATTTCGAGCACGTGATCGCCTGCTTGAAATCTGCCAGCTTCCGCCAGGGACCGATACTTGCGCATCTGTGCTGAGGCGAGATCATTGTCTCCCGGTGCATAGATTGCGGAGGAATAGGTCATCGTCCGGTCCAGCCACTGCGTGTAGAACGCATTGCCGATGTCGTAATGCGCGTGGATGTTGCGTTTCGATCCGCTCTTGCTGTTGCGGTTCATCCAGTGGCGGAAGCGCTGCAGCAACTTCATGAACGGGCGACCGGGCAGCAAGGTCGCCACGGCCTCGTGGTTCACGCAAAACAGATAGAGAAACGCCGTGAGGTCGGGCGTGTCCCATTCCCCTGCGATATAGGCCTCGGCGAGGCCGATATCGCCGCCCTCGAACAGGCGCTTCGCAAAACCAAGATCACGAACGACGAATTCCGCAGAAGGACCAGGTTTGGCGCCCGTGAAGATATACCGGTGGCCATTGGGCAATTGCACCGTCAGTTCGCCCTGCCGCAGGTCCATTGCATAGCCAAAGGCCTTGCGGACCAACATGGGCAAGTCGCGGGCGATGTCCTGCATGGTTTCCGCCGTCACGCGGATGGCCTTCATCGTGTCTTGCGTTTGGGCGGGCAGTGCGGTGGTCATTGGCGACTCTCCAGAATACGGGCAGGATCACGAAACGCGCCATCGACGCTGATTTTTGGCGGGGCAGGTGGACGGCTCACCAACCGGACGCCCTTGAACCAGAGCTTCATCGCTTCCCAGTGGATCCCGGCGACGACCTTCAGCGTCATGAGGGGAATACGAAAGAAGGCAGCGAGAACGGAGCGGTTTGTCAAATCCGCATGACGCCCTGCAAAGCTTGCCGAGAGTATAGGCCCCTCGGCATCCGTTTCCAGGATACGCAAGGCGATTTCCCCGGCAGGCGGGCGCACCCGGAACCGGTAGTTCATCGCCATGTCCATGAACGGTGAAACATAAAACAGCTTGCGCCGCTCCTGCCGCAGGCCAGCCTCGGTGAGCTCTCCGTCGGCGACAGGTGCGACATAGGTGTGCATCTCGCCAAAAGTGTTGCGGACCTCGTAGATCATGCCGATCAGGCGGTCGGTCGCGTCATAGGCGAAATACACCGCGATCGGGTTAAAGGTGAAGCCGAGCACACGGGGATAGCACAGCAGCAGAATGCGTGCCGGCGCTTCCTTCAGGCCAGAGTCGCGCAGCAGCTTGCTGGCATAGGGCAACAAGGGTGATCCATTTCCGGGCCCATGGTCCTTCTCGTGGAATGACACCAGATTGAATGCACCAATAGAAAAGAACCGCGAGGCTTGCCCCGCAAGTTCGAGGTGACCGATATCGATCACCAGCGAATAGACGCTATAGGTGAAGCGGTGCTGACGCGGCTTCATACGCACATGGATCACCTGCCCGTCGTACAGCGTTGCTGCTGCCACGGGGGGCTGGAAACCGGTGCTGGGCAGGGTTGCCGTCATTCCGCCGGATGCCGCAGTTCGGTCGCTTCCTGCCGCCAAGGCATGAAAGCGCCAAGGCCCTCAGCCGCGCTCATGCCGGACACAAGGCCATCTTCATGGAAGCCGTAGCCGGTCCATGCCCCTGCAAACCATGTGCGGTTATGGCCGTTGACTTGCTTGAGAAGGGTCTGACCGGCAAAGGCCTGTGCGGTGAATTGCGGATGGTCATAGTGGAAAGTCTCGAACACCAACTCGGGTGCCGGAGGCCGTGGCGGGTTGAGCGTCACGAACAACGGATGCTTCGGATCGATCCCCTGCAGATGCTGCATCGAATAGCTCACGCACACATCCCCTTCACTTGTGTCCGACTCGCGCAGGAAATTCCACGCGGCCCAGGCCCCTTTGCGCTTGGGCATCAGGCCAGCATCACGGTGAAGATAGACCGTATTGGGGCGATATTCGACCGATGACAGGATCGTGTGCTCGTCGGCAGTCGTGTCCTTGAGAATCGCCAGCGCCTGATCGGAGTGGGTGGCGATGATGGCTTGATCATACCGTTCGGAATGGCCGCTGGCAGTTGTTACTGTCACACCAAAGGTGTCTCGCGTGACAGCGGTCACCGGATCGCCGAGGCGAAAGCGGTCGCGAAACCCTGCCGTCAGCACCTCGACATAGCATCGGCTGCCACCGGTCACCGTGCGCCACACCGGGCGATCCCAGTGCAGCAGCTTGTGGTTCTCGAAGAAGGTGACGAAGTTCTCCGCCGGAAAATCGAGCATGTGCTCGGCTGGTGTCGACCAGATCGCGGCCCCCATCGGCACGATATACCGGTCGCGGAAATAGCCGGAGTAACGCCCGTTGGCGATGTACTGCCCTAGCGACAAGCCGCTGAGCTTGCCGGAGTCAAGGTCTCCCTTGGCCGCTTTCTGGAAGCGCATGATCTCGAGCAGCATGCCGAGATAGCGCGGATTGACCAGATTGCGGCGCTGCGCGAACAGGCCATTGAAGACATCGTGGGTCCGTCCGATCCATTCGAATTCACCACGGCCGATCGAGACCGAGAAGCTCATGTCCGAAGCTTGGGTCTCGACGTCGAGATGCGCGAACAGGGCGGTCAGATTGGGATAGTTCAGCGTATTATAGACGATGAAGCCTGTATCGACGCTGATCGGCGTACCGTCATAGTCGATGTCGACCGTGGCGCTATGCCCGCCAATCCGGTTCTGCGATTCAAAAAGCGTGATCTCATGCCCCTGCCCAGCGTTGTTCAAGGCATAGGCGGCGGCATTTCCGGCGATGCCGGTTCCAATGATGGCAACCCGCATCAGCCGAGGCTTTCGGGGAATGGACCAAGACAACTCATCAGGCAGCGGCCTCCGTGGACAACGATTTGAAGGCAGCCAGTGCCCGATCCCTGGCTTCGCCATGGGCGACAATGGGGAATGGATAATGAGTACCGAGTCTTATACCCGCCCGGGCAAGAACTGGATGCGTTGCTTCCCAGGGTTTGTGGATCACTTCATTGGGAAGACCAGCCAACTCGGGCACAAAGTGACGAACATAGTCGCCTTTGGGATCGAACTTCTCACCCTGAAGAACAGGTGCGAAAATTCGGTAGTAGGGCGCCGCATCCGCGCCAGAACCCGCAACCCATTGCCAACTTGCGGCATTGCTCGCGGGGTCAGCATCAACCAGCGTATCCCAGAACCAGTCCTCGCCCAGACGCCAGTCAACCATCAGGTGCTTGATCAGGAACGAGGCGACGATCATGCGCACCCGATTGTGCATCCAACCGGTTCGCCACAACTCGCGCATACCCGCATCGACGATAGGATACCCGGTGCGTCCTTGCTGCCAGGCTGTCAGATATTCCGTCTTGTTCTGCCAGGGGAAAGCATCGAACCGCGCCTGAAAATTGGCACTGGCCAGTTGCGGGAACTGATAGAGCAGGTGGTAGGAAAACTCGCGCCAGCCGACCTCCGCAAGAAACTTGTCGAAATCATAGGGTTTTCCGGCGGAACTGCCGGAATCAACGGCCATTTTGGCTGAAGCCCAGATCTGGCGCGGGCTGATCTCGCCAAAACGCAGATGTGGCGACAGTCGTGACGTTGAACGGAAGTCCGGACGGTTGCGGTTCTCGCCATAGCCATCGATGGCGCTGTCGAGGAACAGGCCGAGATTGTGCCGTGCCCCTGCTTCCCCTGGCTGCCAGAGCGATTCCATTTGCACCGCCCAGTTCGGGCTGGTGGGCTTGAGGGCCAAATCGGCCAGGCGAAGCGGCTTGAAGCCGGTCGCCGACGGCAGCATGGCTGGCGGGATGTCGACGGGCGCGGGCAGCGGGGGCGATGGCTCGCCGCGTTCACGGGCCGCACGCCAGAACGGCGTGAAAACCTTCATCGGCGTCCCCGCCTTGCTGGTGACTTCCCAGGGCTCGTGCAGAAGGTGGCTGTTGAAGCTTTTGGCATCGAGACCGGCTGTCTTCAGCCTTTCCTTGATCGCTGCATCGAGCTTGCGTTCGGCTTCGTCATACCGCCGGTTCCATAAAACGGCGCTGACGTTCGTTGCTTGCACGATGTCGAGAACAACAGCCTCGGCGGGTCCTTTGAAAAGGTGCAGTGTGTTGCCGCAGTCCTTCAATGCCTGGGCAAGATGCTCCAGCGAGCGATGCAGCCACCACCGCGAGGCACCACCGAGCTTGCGCAAGCCGGGAGTCTCATCGTCCAGAACATAGATCGGTAAAATCGGCTGCCCGGTCGACAGCGCGGCTGAGAGCGCCGGATTGTCTGCGAGGCGGAGATCATTGCGGAACCAGAGGACGATGGCTCCCTCCGGCATGGTTTTTCCGCCAATCGTATCCCGCATTGCCACTCCGAACGCCGTCGCCAGATCGCCTTCGCTGCATTGCGTGCGATCCAGCCAGTCATGTCAGAATAGATACGGCTCCCTCACGCATGCAGATTGTTGCACAGGTACGAAAACCCGTCCCTGTGACAAAAAAACCCGGCATTATTTCAAGGGGATGGCTCCTCGAGCAGGGGAATGATTATTCAACGAAATCAAGAGCGTTTTCAAAGGTTAGCCAAAAGCTGTTTCCCGCATGTTCCCGTCTTGCGGCTAACCGGAGTGTGTCGATACAATCGAAGATGCTCGCCGCGATCATCTGCTCAGCCTTCGGTTTCTTCTGCCAGCCAGGTCAGGCACCCGGCCAGAACCTCACGCGCCCCGCATCTCCGATTGTGAGCGGAACAACCACGATCCTTGATGGTGATTCGCTGCGCGTGGGCACCGAGGAGGTGCGGCTACAGGCCATTGACGCGCCGGAGATGGGGCAGAAATGCGGGGAAGCCGGGCGGGAATGGCCCTGTGGCGCTGCGGCACGGCGGCGCGTCACCGAGATCATCGGCGGGCAGCATGTCAGCTGCCGGGCCGGGCCGGACGAGGTGCGGGACCGCTATGGGCGGTTTCTAGGCTTCTGCGCCACGGGCGACGGCATCGATGTCAATCTGGAGATGGTGCGCTCCGGCTATGCCCGGGCGTTCACCCGCTACATCGCGGGGAAACCGCATCAGGCGGCCTATGAGGCGGCCGAGGCGGAGGCGCGGCAATTGCGACGCGGGATCTGGTCAGGGCCGCATCAGGCCCCGTGGGACTTCAGGGCGGCGAGACGGACCGAATGACACTCCACCTGCGATGCGCCGCAGGCCGACCATGAGCGGGAAAAGAGGTTGGAAAAACCTCAAAACCCGCTTGACGTTACAGATTTAACCTGTATGTTCAGAACATCAACCACGGGGCAGCGCCCCACTCACAGGAGACCAAAATGCCACGCGAAATCACAATCGTCGCTCAATCATGCATGCACATCCAGATCGATTCCGGTCGATGTGTCAGGATCAATAACAAATCGCCGCACGGCTGGGCGGCACAGGTGAACGAGGTTTTTTATCAAGACGGGATAGAGCGCTTCTCGCCGGTCGGACAGCCGATCAACGTCAATAAGCTCATCAACCGCCCTGATGGCGCGGACCTCATCCTGGCCGCACTTGGCGCGTCATGACAAAAAAAGCGAGCGCCGGAGCGCTCGCCTTATCTGTTGCCGGAGCTTATCAACCGGCCCCGGAGGACCGATGACTAATCATCTTTGCATGCAGATGTGAGAACAGTATCAATTCAGTTGGACAAGTCAATGACAGGAAACGATCTTCGCGAGGCCCGCGCCACGCTTGGTCAGAGGTGGGGGCTGAACAGACCCCTGCACATGGCCGAGATGGGCCGCATCCTGAGGCTTAAGGGGCGCGATCCCGGCGCGTCGGTGCGCGACTGGGAACGCGGTCATACACCGATCTCTGGTCCCGCCGAGATTGCCGTTGAGGCGATGTTGGCGGGGTTTGTGCCGCGCGGGGCAACCGTCGCGGCCGCAGCGGCGGCGAAGAGGGAGGCGGAGTGATCACCCCCGCCATCCCACCCACTCCGGTTCCTGCACCGTCGTGGCATCGGCATCCGCCATGATCTCCCACCGGCTGGTGATGCCATGACGGGGGTGAACGAAGAACAGTGGCTGGCTGGGCCTGGCGTAGGGCGCGCGGAGCGACAGGCGGGCATATTCGTCCCAGCCCTTGATCGAGCCGGAGACGATGGCGCGCGGCAGCCACAGCATCTGGTGCCAGTGCCCCATCAGGAGGACGTCGTAATCCCGCCCGATCGCAGCCATCTGCTTGCCGGTCTTGATTTCGCCCCTCATGATCGGGCCGAGCGCGCCGATGATGCCGTCGCCGCCCTTCACCCCCATCATGTCGCCATGCGTGGCGGCAAACCGCATGCCGTAAATCCGGAAATGCACGTCGTTCTCGGAACGATGGTCGATGACGATGCGGGAATCATCCGCCAGCTTGGCGCGGACCATCTCGTAAATCAGGAAATCGAAATTCTTGAACACATAGCGCTTGAACTGGGGTTTCGGCGTGGCGCGGCCATGGTTGCCGCAGACCGCCGGGGCGTAGATCCTTCCGAAACGCCCGGCCATCCGGCGCAGGCCGTCCGCGATCATGTCGGCGGCACGCAGCGCGGCGGGGATGACCTCGGCCTCGTCGGTGGCCAGCAGCTCCGGATGCAGACCGCCGCTGACGAAATCGCCGAGCAGCGGCACGACCGCGCCGGGATACACCTTCGGGCCATGATCCCTGCAAATCGAAAGTGTGGTGTCGATAATGCGGGCGATTCGTTCCTCGGCGATGGTGATGGAATAGCCGTTCAGCCCGTGGGTTTCACTGGCCTGGACGACCTCACCCACATGCCAGTCCGACCAGATGCAGACCGGCACCTGCGCCGTGGGGTCGCTGCTCTTGCCGACGGCAGGAGCAGCGGACAGCCAGTCCGGCGGGGGAGATTCGTGGCGGGCCATGCCGGTAAGGATTTCGCGGATCGCATCGTCGTCAACGGACGCACGGTGGAGATCCGCGTTGCGCTTTTTCAGCGCAGAGACCTCGTCGCGCAGCCGCGTGATCTCGCGCTCATGGGCGATCGAGGGCAGGACGGGCAGGGGGCGCTGGGCCGCGCCCGGCTTGCCGACAAGGCGCGCGGCACCGGCGACCATCAGGGCTTTCTGCCGGGTTTTGACCGACCGCCAGTTGACGCCCATGGCCTTCGCGACCGCATTGGTTGTCTCTCCGGATTGCAGCCGGGCTGTGATCTCCGCCTCCTGTTCCTGATTAAAACGGATGCGTCCGCGGCGGTTGACGCCTGGTTTCAGGTTCATGGAGTCTCCGGGGTGGCAGAGGACGCCGCCACATCAGCAATGGTCATATGGCGCGGGTTGCGGTCGCCGAACTGCTCGCGCAGCGAGCGCATCAGCGGCTCGAGATCATCGATCGCTTTGGAAAGCGGCGCCCGGGGCGGGCGGTCATCGGTCAGTTGCCCGCACAGCCCTGCATCGAGGATGATGGCGAGGCATGCCAGACAGGACGATAGATTGTGAACACCGGTTTTCGGATCGTAGTCCTCGCCGTTTTTCCAGTCGATCCAGTGGCGCTCAAGTGCGGAGATATAGATCGATGCCGACACGCCAGCGATGCGCCAATTGAATGCGCCATATTTCAGCGCGCCCTCCATGAAGCCTGGCGCGGCCATGACCCGCATCGTATCCGGCACCAGATGGAGAGGCAGGCGGTTGATCGCCAGCGCATCCTTGGGGTTTGTCGGCTTCGTGGAGTGATCTTCCATCAATGAACCTCCATCCAAGACAACAGCAGCGTTCCGGCCACAGCCAGCGCCAGCACGATGATGATACGGGAGAGAGCCGACGAGGCGTCGCCAGTGCCCTCCGGCGCGCCATGGAAGGGCGATGGCGGCACCATCCCGGATTGCGCGAAACTGGAC
>JANMFA010000372.1:0-1688 GCA_031377545.1 Hyphomicrobiales bacterium
GGCCATGCCCAGCACGATATCCTGCACACCCAGATTGCCACCGCGCTTGATGATCTGCTCGAGCGCTGGAATCAACGATTCCCCGCCATCAAGGCCGAAGCGCTTGGTGCCGGTGTATTTGACGTCCAGGAACTTCTCGAAACCCTCGGCTTCCACCAGCTTCTGCAGAATGGCGCGCTTGCCTTCCTTGGTGAAGGTGATCTCCTTGTCCGGACCTTCGATGCGCTCCTGCAGCCAGGCCTTCTCGACCGGGTCCGTGATGTGCATGAACTCGTAGCCGATGGTCGAGCAATAGGTGCGCGTCAGGAGATCCAGCATCTCGCGGATCGTGGCAAACTCGAGGCCCAGCACATGGTCGATGAAGATCTTGCGGTCCCAGTCGGCATCGGTGAAGCCGTAGGTCGAGGGATGCAGTTCCTCGTGATCCTTCTTGGGCTCGATGCCCAGCGGATCGAGATTGGCGAACAGATGGCCGCGCATCCGGTAGGCGCGGATCATCATCAGCGCGCGGACGGAATCGCGCGTCGCCTGCTGGATGTCGGCGGATGAGGCGGGCGCACTCGTGTCGGCGGATTTCTTGGCGAGCTTGTCGGTGACGATCTTTTCAACCGCGCCCCAGTTGCCGTCGAGCGCTGACACAAGCTCGCCGTTCGCGGGGATGGGCCAGTTCTTGCGCTGCCAGGAGGCCGCGGGTGTTTCCTCGCCCAGGAGCGATTCGAGGTAGGCGGCTGAGCCGCCTGTATCTGCGAGAATGTCGTTGACGTCGCGATCCATTCTTCTCTCCTGTCATCCCAAACGCGGCTCCCGCATTCCTTCTCCCGCAAGGGGAGAAGGAATGCACACACGTTCAGCCCTTCAACACATCCACCAGCGTCTTGCCCAACCGGGCTGGCGACGGCGAAACCCTGATGCCAGCGGCTTCCATTGCCGCGATCTTGTCTTCCGCGCCGCCCTTGCCGCCCGAAATGATCGCACCGGCGTGACCCATGCGACGACCGGGAGGTGCCGTGCGGCCCGCGATGAAACCGACCATCGGCTTGGCACGGCCGCGCTTGGCTTCATCCCGAATGAACTGCGCCGCGTCTTCCTCCGCCGAACCGCCGATCTCGCCGATCATGATGATCGATGTGGTCTTGGGATCGGCCAGGAACAGCTCCAGCATGGCGATGAATTCGGTGCCCTTCACAGGATCGCCGCCGATGCCGACTGCCGTCGTCTGGCCCAGGCCCTCGCGTGTCGTCTGGAACACGGCCTCGTAGGTCAGTGTGCCGGAGCGCGAGACGATGCCGACATTGCCCGGCTTGAAGATGTTGGCCGGCATGATGCCGATCTTGCATTCACCCGCCGTGACCACGCCGGGGCAGTTCGGCCCGATGAGCCTCGACTTCGAGCCCTCGAGCGAGCGCTTGACGCGCACCATGTCGAGCACCGGAATGCCTTCGGTGATGCAGACGATGAGCGGGATTTCCGCATCGATCGCTTCGCAGATCGCGTCAGCCGCGCCTGGAGGCGGCACGTAGATGACGGAGGCGTCGGCGCCGGTGGCCTCGCGCGCTTCGGCGACGGTGTCGAATACGGGCAGGCCGAGATGGACGCTGCCGCCCTTGCCCGGCGACGTGCCGCCGACGACCTGCGTGCCATAGGCAATCGCCTGCTCCGAATGGAACGTGCCATTCTTGCCGGTGAAG
>JANMFA010000397.1:0-4096 GCA_031377545.1 Hyphomicrobiales bacterium
GACCTTGTGGCCCACCTGACCGTCTTTGCCGGTCAATTCACAGCGACGTGCCATGGTTAATCACCCCTGAATTTGTTCACTCGGATTTAAGTCTTCACGGGCAATATCCTGTCAAGCGCCGCGCGGTTCGCATGGCCCTAAGGGATATCAACCGTTTCGGATTGAAGCGGGCCGTATAGTCTCAGACGGGCTCATGGTCAAGGGAAACGCGTGGCAGGTTGTCTTCAACGTCGCCTGGTTCAGTGCCGTATCAGTTTGAGTGGGTCCATGAGAAAGAATTCGCGAATCAAGCGCCGCATCCTGGCCCTTTCCCTTCTGGCCAGCCTTGGTTCCATCCACGGGGCGACGGCTGGTCCGCTCGAGGCGCGCTACCACATCTCAGTGGCCGGCCTCCACATCGGCACGGCCCAGTTCTCGGGCCAGGTCTCGGCGCAATCCTACCGTGCGGCTCTCAATGCACAGCTCATCGGCCTTGCAGGTGCCCTCACGACAGGCCGCGGTGCTGTCACCGTTTCAGGGGCCTTCAGCGGAACGCGGCCGCTCTCGAATGGCTATGCGCTTTCTGCCAACAACTCGCAGATCAGCCGCACCATCCAGATCGGCATGAATGCCGGCAATATCTCGCAGGTTGTCATCGATCCGCCGTTCGAGCCAAAGGACGACCGCGTACCCGTGCTGGAACATCACCGCCGCAATGTGGCCGACCCGGTCAGCGCACTGATGATGCCGGTCGGTGGAAACGGAGATCTGCTGGCCCCGGAAAACTGCAACCGCACCATCCCGGTGTTTGATGGCGTGCAACGCTTCGATATCGTCATGAGTCATGCCGAAACCAGACCGCTCAACGAGCCTAAGAAGGGTTACGTTGGCCACGCGCTGGTCTGCAAGGTGCGCTACACGCCTGTCGCAGGGCACAGGCCGCTGCCCGCCACCGAATACATGACCAGCAACCGCGACATGGCGGTGTGGCTTGTGCCCGTCGAGGGTTCCCGCACGCTCATCCCGTACCGCATCCAGGTCAGGACTCAGCTCGGCAACCTGCTCATTGAAGCCCAGTCGATCAAGGGCCTCGCGGTCGACGCCACGGCAAGCATTCGCTGACCTCGCCATGCATCTCGTCACCACAGAACGCGCCGCTGACATCACCTTCACGGATTTCCTGAAGGTCGACATCCGCGTCGGCACCATCCTGACGGCGGAAGCTTACCCGGAAGCGCGCAAGCCTTCCTACAGGCTGACGATCGATTTCGGCCCTGATGTCGGTGTGAAGAAAAGTGCGGCCCAGATCACGACGCACTACCGGCTGGAGGATTTGCCGGGTCGCCAGATCGCTGCTGTTGTCAATTTCCCGCCCCGCCAGATCGGCAAGTTCATGTCCGAGGTGCTGACGCTGGGTTTCCCGGATGAACAGGGTGAGGTCGTGCTGGTGCAGCCATCGAAGGTGACGCCCAATGGTGGGCGGCTGTTTTGACCGACCAGCCCTCTCTCCGCCGGAGCAGAGAGAGGGAATCCTCCAAGGTCAGGACCTACGCACAGGCTTCGAGATCCTGCACCGGCATGATCAACGGCCGCCGGTCGATCTCGATCCGAGGTTCGCGCCAGGATTTGAGGCTCGACCAGGTGGAGCGCTGCAGCCGGAAGCGGTCGACCGCGACCCGACCGCCGCGCGCCGGAGCATCCGCCATGTCGGAGCCCACGAACTGGAAGCCGCATTTCTCGATCACGTTGCGCGACGCCGGGTTGGTGACCCGCGCCGAGGCCGTCATCTCGGTCACTTCCGTGTAGGCAAAGATGGCGTCCACCATGGCCTGTGCAGCCTCGGTGCAGAAACCCTGGCCCCAATGCGGTTCACCCAGCCAGTAGCCCAGGTCGGCCTGATTCATGGCCTTCATGCGCGCGCCGATGAGGCCGATGAACTTCTCCGGCGCTTTGCGGGGCGCAACGGACAGTTGCAGGCTCTGGCCTGTGGCATTGCCCTTGCGCGCCTCGAAGATGAACCGTTCGGCCTCGCCCCTGGGATAAGGATGGGGAACGGTTCCGGTCATCTCCGCCACCGCCTTGTTGCCCGCCAGACGCTCGATCGCCACGGCGTCCTGTACGCGCGGCCAGCGCAGCCAAAGCCGCTTCGTCTCGATGCGGAAAACATCGTCGCGGGTCAGATCGGGAAACATGGGCTAACCTCCATCAGCCTGAAACGACAAAGGGGAATGCGGTTGTCCCACATTCCCCCGGGTGTTTCTGGTCTTGGAGCTTTCGGGATTTTCCCTGTCCTGTTCCCGTCTGGGGAATCTTGGACTGCTCTGGAACCACGCCGGGGTCTTTGTGAGACCGGCGGGGTTCCTTTGTCTGAACCTCGCCGTTTATTCTGCGGCCATTTGGGCCGGTACAACGGTCACATACGCTCGCTTGCCTTTGTCCACGAACGCGACATGCCCATCGGTGAGTGCGAAAAGCGTGTGATCCACGCCAATGCCCACGTTCGCGCCGGGATGCCATTTGGTCCCGCGCTGACGCACGAGAATGTTGCCGGCCAGCACAGCTTCGCTGCCGAACTTCTTCACGCCGAGGCGCTTGCTCTCGGAATCGCGACCGTTGCGGGATGAACCGCCAGCTTTTTTATGAGCCATGACATGCTCCTCGAAACTTTGATGCGCGCTTGCCCCGAAGGGTCAGCAACGCTGACTTGCTGAAACCTATGCCGCAGAAACGGCGATTTGAAAACCCCGAAAGATCAGGAAGGCCATTGGCTGGCCTTTCCTGCACGACCGGAGCTTCAGAGATCCTTGCCGGATTCCCATTCCTTGCGGTCGACTTCCGCACGGGGCGGCTTGCCATCCAGCAATTCCTGGGCCTGCACGGGCCATTCCTCACGGGAGATACGACCCTTGAGCTTGAACTCTTCATCGAACTTGGCGATGTCCGCCTCGCTCCATGCTGCGATATCCTTGAGGCTGAGACCGGGGTGGGCCGCACGCAGCTTCTTTTCCATCGCGGTCGAGAGACCATCGATGAGAGAAATGTTGTCGTTGATGTCGAAGGTGCCCTTGGCCTTGGCGGCCTTGGCTTTCGGTGCGGCGGGAACCGCCTCAGGAGCAGGAGCAGCCTTGACGCTCACATCGACCTTTTCACCATTGGTGAAGATGTCGGTGATGCGCACAACCGTCAGGTCCTGACGATGGCCCTTCTTGCGCTTAGAGTTCTGGCGGCGGCGCTTGAAGAAGGAGATGACCTTGGGGCCACGTCCCTGTTCGACGACCGCACCGGCGACAGTCGCACCCTTGACGGTCGGCGTGCCGACAACCGTTGTATCGCCGCCCAGCATCAGGACGGTTTCAAAGGCGACGGTATCGCCTGCTTCGGCGTGGAGCTTTTCCACGGTAATGACGTCGTTGCGGGAAACCTTGTACTGCTTCCCGCCCGTCTTGATCACTGCGAACATCGTGTTTCTCTCGTGTTCGGCCGTATCTCGGTGCGTTCTTTCGAAAAAGAGCTGCCGGACCGGCTTCTTGACAGAGTCCGCACCCTTTTGACGGGGCGCTGGGACTGGCGGATATAAAAGAACAACGCGGGAAATGGCTTTCGCCACCCGCGCCATGCGGAGGCTATGATGGAACCTCGCGGGAAAGTCAACACGATTGGGAGGGCATGCCCTCCCAATGCCTTGCGGCGCGGGCACGCCCGCGTCATGATCCGGCATGTCCATTTGCAACGTCGTGCATCCAGATCACGGGAGAAGACCATGAACATGTCGCGCCGCTTGTTTTTTGCCGCAGGGGCCGCCCTCGCGGTTCCGGCTTCCTCGCGGGCCCACCACGGCTGGGGCTCCTACGACGCCGCCAATCCACTGACGCTGACCGGCGAGATCAAGCGTTCGGAATTCGTCAACCCGCATGTCCACATCGATCTGGCGACGCCCGGCAAGATGTGGGAGGTCACGCTGGCACCCCCCTTCCGCATGGACAACCGCGGCGCAATCGCGACCCTCCTGCCCGTTGGCAAGAAGATTACCGCCTATGGCTATGCCAGCCGGGTGAAGAACGCCGAATTGCGCGCCGAATGGATCGAGATTGACGGCAAGCGCATCGAGTTGCGCTGA
>JANMFA010000401.1:0-6985 GCA_031377545.1 Hyphomicrobiales bacterium
GGGCTTGCGACGCCTTGCCCTCGAGCCTGCTGATTTCCTCGCCGATGGCCTGCGGATCACCATTCGTCGCCAGCTTCCTCAGCTCTTCGATCCTGGCTTCGAGCTCGGCAACGGGTTTTTCAAAATCGAGATAGGCGCGCATGGGCGAGATTTTATGATCCCGTGGGGGCTGACAAGGGACGCCAGCCTTCAAAAGAGCGCCCGCTTTAGCCCGGAAAGCACCCGGACGGAAGCACACAGCCCAAGATTTCCATGGGACAAGCCAAATGCCGTCTTGAAGGCGACGCGCAATTCGGGACAACAGAGAGCATCACAGCGGTGTCAACAGCCATCAAGGAAGCTTCGCCGATGGAATTCCTGCGAAAAATCGTCACACATCCGCGCACTGAGCGCATCATCATCGCGCTGATCGTTCTCAACGCCATCACGCTGGGCCTCGAGACATCGAAGACGGCGATGGCTGAAATCGGCGGCTTGCTTTGGTGGCTGGATCATATCCTGCTGGCGGTGTTCGTGGTGGAACTTCTGGCGCGGATCGCGGTGCACCGGCTGGCCTTTTTCAAGGATCCCTGGAGCCTGTTCGATTTTGTCGTCGTCGTCATCGCGCTGCTTCCCGCGACGGGTTCGCTCTCTGTCCTCCGGGCGCTGCGCATCCTGCGCGTCCTGCGGCTTCTGACGGTCGTGCCGTCGCTGCGCCGTGTCGTGGCCGGCCTCATCGGCGCGATGCCGGGAATGGGCTCCATCGCAATGCTGCTGGCCATCGTCTATTATGTTTTCGCCGTCATGGGGGCGAAGCTTTATGCGGAAACAAACCCCGAGCTTTTCGGTGATCTGGGCACATCCGCCTACACATTGTTCCAGTCCATGACCTTCGACGACTGGTCCAACGGCATCGTCAAGCCACTGATCGAGAAGGGGAACACCTTCAGCTGGTTCTTTGTCATGACCTTCATGGTCCTGTCAGCCTTCATGGTGCTGAACCTGTTCATCGGTGTTGTTGTTACAGCACTCGATGACGTGAATGCCGAGATCAAGGCCGCAAAAGCGACGGAAGATCCGGTCATCACGGAATTGCGCGCACTCAGGGCCGAGGTGGCTGCCCTGCGCGACAAGCGGTAGCGGCGGGAGCCATGGCCTGCTAGGGCGGGTTTCATGAGCACCCTGACGAAAATCGCAGCAGGCAGCATCGCCATCGGGGTGGTGGTGTTCGCGCTGAAACTGCTGGCCTGGTGGCTCACCGGGTCAGTGGCACTGTATTCGGATGCCATCGAAAGCGTCGTCAACGTCGTGGCGGCGGCCGCAGCGCTCTATGCCGTGCATCTCGCCCAGAAGCCGGCGGACAAGGAGCATCCCTACGGACATCACAAGGCGGAGTATTTCGCTGCCGTTCTGGAAGGCGCGCTGATCCTGGCCGCTGCTTTTGCCATCTTTTCCGCATCATACCGGGCATTCTGGGCCGGAAACGCAATCCAGACGCCATGGCTCGGCATGGGCGTCAACATGCTCGCCAGCCTGATCAATGGCCTGTGGTGCGCGTTGCTGATGCGCGAGGGTCGCAAGCGCCGGTCGCCTGCCCTTCTGGCAGACGGGCGGCATCTGCAATCCGACGTCATCTCATCCGTCGGTGTCATGGCCGGTCTGGCTGCTGCCTATGTCACCGGTCTGCCCTGGCTTGACCCGCTGCTGGCCTGTCTGGTGGCTCTCAACATCCTGTGGTCCGGCACGCGGTTGATCAAGGAATCCGTGGGCGGGCTGATGGATGAGGCAGTCGAGCCCAAGGTGATGTCCAGCATCCGGACGGCGATCGCCGCAGGCGCAGACGGCGCCATCGAGGCCCATGATCTGCGCACCAGGGCTGCGGGCAGCGCGACCTTCATCGAGTTCCATCTCGTTGTTCCTGCCAGCATGACGGTGGGCGAGTCCCACACCATCTGCGACAGGGTCGAGGCGGCGATCCGCAAGGATGTGGAAGGTGCCGTCATTACCATCCATGTGGAGCCGCCGGAGAAGGCCAAGCACAAGGGCGTGGTGGTGGTCTGAGGCTGGCCCTTGCAGGATGCCGCCCGAGTCGCCTAATCCTGCTGCATGGGTTCCGCTTCACACAACCATTCGCACGGGCCAGACGGCCCCTGGAACGACATGGAACTGCGCGTCAAGGCGCTGGAGACCATTCTGACCGAGAAGGGCTACATCGATCCTGCAGCGCTCGATGTGATCGTCGAGACCTACGAGCACAAGATCGGCCCGAAAAATGGCGCGCATGTCGTGGCGAAGGCCTGGAGCGATCCCACCTATCTGGAGCGGCTGCGCAAGAATGCGACGGACGCGATTGCCGAGCTTGGCTTCTCAGGGCGCCAGGGCGAGCACATGCGCATCGTCGAGAACACGGATGCGATTCATAACCTCGTGGTCTGCACGCTGTGCTCCTGCTACCCTTGGTCCGTGCTGGGCCTGCCGCCGGTCTGGTACAAATCCGCGCCGTATCGCTCCCGTGCGGTGATCGATCCGCGTGGGGTGCTGAAGGACTTTGGCGTGGAGCTGCCTGCTGCGACGAAGATCCGCATCTGGGATTCCACCGCTGAATTGCGTTACCTCGTCATCCCGCGCCGTCCGGCGGGAACGGAAGGCCTGAATGCCGAGGCGCTGGCCACCCTTGTCACGCGGGATTCCATGATCGGCACCGGCCTGGCGCTCGACGCGGGAGTCGCGGCGTGAATGGCCCTCAGGATCTTGGCGGCCAGATGGGCCATGGCCCGGTTGTTCCGGAATCCGATGAGCCCTTGTTCCATGCTCCCTGGGAAAGGCGCGCGCTGGCGCTGACCCTGGCTGCGGGCGCATGCGGTGCCTGGAACATCGACACGTCTCGCCACGCCAGGGAATCGCTGCCACCCCTCGTCTATCTTGGCTCCAGCTACTACGAGATCTGGATACGGGCGCTGGAGCGGCTTTTGGTCGCCCACGGCCTCGTCAGCGAGACCGAACTGGAAACCGGCTGTTCGCTGGGCAGCAGAATCCACGTGATGCGCGTGCTGAGGGCTGCGGATGTGGAGGCCCTGCTGGCGGCAGGCTCGCCCTATGACCGGCCCTGCGCCAGTCGGCCGCGCTTCCGGCCCGGTGATCGCGTCAGGGTTCGCAACGACCACGTGCCGACCCATACGCGCCTGCCCCGCTACATCAGCGGCCGGATCGGCGAAGTGGTGGAAAACTCCGGTGCTTTCGTGCTGCCCGACAGCAATGCCCAAGGAAAGGGCGAAAACCCGACATGGTGCTATTCCGTACGCTTTCGGGCCGAAGACCTCTGGGGCCTGGGCGCGGAAACCGGTTCCGAAGTCATGGTGGATTGCTGGGAGCCCTATCTCGACAAGATTGCAACCCGCAAGAAGCCGCGATGAGCCGCTGCGCCCTGCCCTCTGACATTCCCGAACTGCGTCTGGAAGGACTGGACGGCCAGGACGCCGCCTTCAAGGCACCGTGGGAAGCGCAGGCCTTTGCCATGGCGGTGGTGCTGCACGAGCGCGGCCTGTTCACGTGGAACGAATGGGCGCAAACGCTTTCTGCCGAAATCCGCCGCGCGCAGACGCTGGGTGATCCCGACAGCGGCCGCACTTACTATCGCCATTGGCTGAACGCGCTGGAGAAACTCGTTGTCGCCAAGGGGGTGACGAGTGCGGGTATGCTGGGCGTGCTGCGCGACCAGTGGGACGTCGCCGCGCGCGAAACCCCGCACGGCGAGCCGGTGCTGCTGAAGGCCTAGGCCAGAACGGTTGCCCTCCCGCCGTCAGTTCACGGTCACGCCTGCCGCCTTGATCACCGGCACCCATTTGTCGATCTCGGCGCGCACGTGAGCCGCCAGCGCTTCCGGTGTCTGGCCGCTGTCACCCGCGATCTCGCAACCCAGATCGAGCAGCCGCTTGCGCACTCCGGCATCGGCCAGCGCCGCGCGTCCGGCGGCGTTGAGCCTGTCCACGATGTCCTTCGGCGTGTCCTTGGGCGCGAAGACGGCGTTCCAGCCGACGGCCTGAAAAGCGGGCAGACCAGCTTCGGCACTGGTCGGCACATCCTTCGCGGCGTCGATCCGCTGCGGTGTCGCCACGACATAGGTCTTGAGGTTGGACAATTGCGGCACGATGCCGACGGTTTGGTCGCAAACATAGTCGAGCTGCTTGCCCTGCAACGCCTGCATGGCGGGGCCGGAGCCGCGGAACGGCACCTGCTGCACCGGCGCGCCGATGAGGTGATGGAAGAAGATGCAGGTGAGATGCGAGGTCGAACCAATGCCGCCGTGGCCGTAGTTGTATTTCGTCGGATTGGCTTTCACGAGGGCGATCAGTTCCTGAAGCGTATTGGCGGGGAAGTCCTTGTGCGCCGAGATCAGCATGGGCGTGCCGGCGGCATTGATGACCGGCGCGAAATCCGTGCGGGGATCATAGGCGAGTTGCGGATAGAGCCCGACCGAGGCCGAGTGCGTGCCCATGTTGCCCATCAGGATGGTGTAGCCATCCGGCGCGCTCCGGGCGACGCGCAGCGATCCCGTGGTGCCGCCGGCACCCGCCACATTCTCCACCACGATGTTCTGGCCCAGCGTTCGGCCCATGTGATCTGCCATGATGCGGGCAATGACGTCGGTCGGACCACCAGCGGCAAAGGGCACGACCATCGTAATCAGGCGGTTGGGGTAGGCTTGCGCGTGGACGGGACTGACGAGATGCGCAAGCCCCGCCAGAGGAATGATTGCGGCGGCCAGAAAAATGCCGAAAACCCTTGATCTGAAAGGCATAATTTTCTCCCTGGTGTCTGTCGCCCTCAGCTTTTTTCTGCGCTTTGCTGCCGACAGGCTTTGACATTCTGCATCATTGCTGGCGATACCGGAAGCGCGGATATTGGCGGCGGAGACGGCCTGCACCGCAGCATCAGAAGGCAAGGATTACCCATGAAAACCTACCGCATCGCAGCGATCCCCGGTGACGGCATCGGCCAGGAGGTCATTTCCGCTGGCGTTGAGGTGCTGAAGGCGCTGGCCCATCGCGATGCAGGCTTCTCGCTCGCCTTTGATCATTTCGACTGGGGCGGCGACTACTACCTGAAGCACGGACGCATGATGCCGGAGAATGGCCGCGACCAAATCCGCAACCATGATGCCATCCTGTTCGGTTCGGCCGGACATCCCGACATTGCCGACCACATTACTTTGTGGGGCCTGCGCCTCGCCATCGCCCAACCGTTTGACCAATACGCCAATGTGCGCCCGACACGCATCTTGCCGGGCATCACGAGCCCGCTGCGTCATGTTTCGGGGCCGGAGCTGGACTGGGTGATCGTCCGCGAAAACTCGGAGGGAGAATACTCCGGTGTGGGCGGCCGCGTGCATCAGGGCCATCCGGAAGAAGCGGCGACGGATGTCTCATTGATGACCCGCGCCGGCGTGATGCGCATCATGCGCTTCGCTTTCAGGCTGGCCCAGAGTCGCCCGCGCAAGCTGCTGACCGTTGTCACCAAATCCAACGCCCAGCGGCACGCCATGGTGATGTGGGACGAGATCGCCGCTGAAGTGGCGAGGGAGTTCCCGGATGTCACCAGCGACAAGATGCTGGTCGATGCGATGACCATGCGCATGACGCTGAAACCGCAGACGCTCGACACGATCGTCGCGACCAATCTGCATGCTGATATACTCTCGGATCTGGCGGCGGCACTGGCGGGATCGCTTGGCATTGCGCCAACCGCCAATCTCAACCCGGAGCGCAAGTTTCCCTCGATGTTCGAGCCGATCCACGGTTCGGCCTTCGACATCATGGGCAAGGGGATCGCCAATCCGGTCGGCACCTTCTGGTCCGCCGTGATGATGATGGAACACCTGGGAGAGAATGCCGCAGCTGCACGCCTGATGCGCGCCATCGAGCGGGTCACGGGCGATCCGGCGCTGCACACGCCGGATCTGGGCGGAAGGGCCACAACGCGGCAGGTGACGGATGCTGTGATCGGCGCGATCCGCGCGGACAATGCGTGAGTCGGGACTCTCCCTTCTCCTGTGGGAGAATGTGCCCTGCAGAGCAGGGCGGATGAGGGAACATCCCTCACCGTCGTGGTTCGCCCTCATCAGCCCGCCAACGTGCGGGCAGCTTCTCCCGAGGGAGAAGCAAAGAACGCTCACTCTTCGTCGGCGGCCTTCAGCTGCTTCAGCTTGGCAAACACGGCGCTGACATCCAGATCGCCATCCTTGTCCGCCTTGTCGCCGGTAGTATCCTCGGCCTTGAGCAGGGTCGGGCCGGTATCGACCGGTGCTTCCGGCTTGTCCTTGGAGGCGCGGTTGACCTCGAAATCGAGATCCATCTGCGAGCACAGGCCAAGCGTCACCGGATCAAGTGGCGACAGCGTGGATGACTGCCTGTGCGTGCGCTCCTTGATGGCAGCGATGGTGCTCTTGGTGGTGCCGACGAGGCGCATGATGGCCGCGTCCTTCACTTCAGGGTGGCTGCGCAGCAGCCAGAGGATGGCATTGGGCCGGTCCTGACGGCGCGACAGCGGCGTGTAGCGCGGGCCCTTGCGCTTGGGCGGCTCAGGCAGGCGCACCTTGGAAACCGCCAGCTTGAGATGATGCTCGGGGTTCGCCTGCGCCTTGTCCAGTTCCTCGCGTGTGAGCTGGCCGTGCATGATCGGATCGAAACCCTTGATGCCGGTGGCGGCTTCGCCATCGGCGATCGCCTTTACCTCAAGCGGGTGAAGCGTGCAGAAATGAGCGATCTGCTCGAAGGTCAGGCCGGTGTTCTCGACCAGCCAGACAGCGGTCGCCTTCGGCATCAGCAGTGTCGTCATGAGGTCGTCTCCTGCATCTTGTGTCGAGTCAAAGCTGTTTCGTCCGCCGACCCGTCGGCGCGGAGCAAAAGGCTCTGACTAATCGGGAATGGGGAGACGTATAAGCTGACGCAGGCGGATTTGCAATGCAAATGGGCATGCAGATTCCAAGATCGATCGTCGCGGTGATCGA
>JANMFA010000437.1:0-6432 GCA_031377545.1 Hyphomicrobiales bacterium
GTCATCAACAACCGCACCCCCAGCATGACATTCCGCGACCTTCTTGTGCAGCTTGACCTGATCGAGGCAGACCAGGCGATCCGCCTGCCGCGGCGGCTGTCGCATGCCCATGTCCTGAAGGGCGGACCGGTTGAGACGAGCCGCGGCTTCGTGCTGCATTCGCCGGATTTCTCGATCAGCAACGTCACCCAGACCATCGACGATGGCATCTGCATGACCGCGACGCTCGATATCCTGCGTGCCATCGCCAAGGACGAGGGACCACGCTCCGCCATTCTGGCGCTGGGCTATGCCGGGTGGGGAGCCGGACAGCTCGAGCGCGAGATTGCTGCCAACGGCTGGTTGCATTGCGGCGGCGATCCCGAACTGCTGTTCAGCGATGACATCGACAGCAAGTATGATCGCGCCCTGAGGAAGATCGGCATCGACCCGATCCGGCTTTCAAGCGACGTGGGACGGGCTTAGTTACTGTGCTTCTCCCCTGGGAGAAGGAGCAGCTTCACTTGAACCGGTATTCCGTCAGCTGTGTGTAAACTTCACCCGGCCACAATTCGGCATTGGTGAAATGCGGCCGGTTGGGGCTGTCGGGGTAAATCTGCGGCTCCAGGCAGAATCCGCCGAAGGCTCCGTATTGCGCGCCGCCAAGACCCTTGGGCTGCACATTGATCTTGGCACCATCATAGAACTGGACGGCAGGCTGGTCGGTCCAGCATTCAAGCGTCAGGCCATTGACTCTGCTCTCGACCCGCGCGCAGCGGCCGAAGCCCGAGCCGGAGCGCACGAAGTTGCCGTCGAACCGGATACGCTCACCACCCATGGCCTGCGCCATCGGTTTCGCCCTGCGAAAATCAAACGGTGTTTTCGCGACAGCAACGATCTCACCCGTCGGGATCAGATCCTTGTCCGTCGGCGTGCGGAAAGCGGCATCCAGCGTCAGCAGGTGATCCTTGATGTCAGCCGACCCATCCAGATTGAAATAGGAATGATGGGCGAGGTTGACGATGGTCGGCTTGTCCGTTGTCGCCGAAAGCTCGACCCGCAAGGTGGCGGGCTCCATGAGCGTGTAGGTGCAGATGGCGGTCAGCGTGCCGGGATAGCCGTCATCACCATCGGGCGAGACAAGGCCGAGGGTCACGCTGCTGCCGGAGGCTTTCAGGATCGTCCAGAGCCGCTTGCCAAAACCGTTCTTGCCACCATGGAGATGATGCTTGGGCGTACCGCCGGGGCCCGGTGGAACATTCTGATTGAGGCTGAGCTGGAGCTTCCTGCCGTCAAGCTTAAGCGTGCCACGGTTGATGCGGTTGGCAAAGCGGCCG
Source organism: Hyphomicrobiales bacterium (assembly GCA_031377545.1). Classification (GTDB taxonomy): domain Bacteria; phylum Pseudomonadota; class Alphaproteobacteria; order Rhizobiales; family Beijerinckiaceae; genus JADCCX01. Next base: position 1,317 of record JANMFA010000437.1, read on the forward strand.
GCAATCGCGCCAAAATGCGGCGAGTGCTGCGGATAAGGCTCGAATGTGTCGAAGCCCAGCACCACACGCTGGCTCTTTCTGCCCAGCGGAACCTGCATGTCGCGCACAACAGCGCCCCAGGTCATGATCCTGGCCGTCGCGCCCGCCTTGTTCACGAGGGCAATTTCCTCGACCGGAAGGCCTTCGAATGTGCCGATGGCTGTGATGTTCTTCATCTCAGTTCAACCTGCTGCCCGTTTCCGCATCAAAGACATGGATCGCGGACGGCGGCACGGAGAACCCAACCTTGCCCGCGCCTTGCGCCATGTGGGACGCCTGTACCTGCAGGATAATCGCCTGCCCGGCGAACATGCCATGCAGCAAGCGCGTGGCACCAAGTTCTTCGACGAAATCGATGTCAACCGTCATACTGCGATCCCGGGCATCGGCCACCACGACATCCTCCGGACGCAGTCCGATTGTCACCTTCGTGCCGTCCGCCAGACCGGCGGGCAAATCAGGGGCGGGCATCGTCAGATCGCCCACGACAACCTGACCGCCCTTCACCTCACCCGACAGCATGTTCATGGGCGGCGAGCCAATGAAGCTGGCGACAAAGACCGTGGCCGGCCTGCGGTAAACCTCTGTCGGCACGCCGATCTGCTCGACGCGCCCGCCATTCATCACCACGAGCTGATCGGACAATGTCATGGCCTCCACCTGGTCATGGGTGACATAGATCGAAGTGACGCCCAGCTCCCGTTGCAGCCGCTTGATCTCGACGCGCATCTGCACACGCAGTTTCGCGTCGAGGTTGGACAAGGGCTCGTCGAAGAGGAAGACCTGCGGCTTGCGCACAATGGCGCGTCCCATGGCGACGCGCTGACGCTGGCCGCCGGACAAGGCACGGGGGCGGCGCTGCAGATAGGGTTCGATCGCAAGGATGCGGGCGGCCTCCTGCACGCGCTTGTCGATCTCGTCCTTGGGTGTCTTCCGGTTCCGGAGGCCGTAGGCCATGTTGTCATAGACGCTCATATGCGGATAGAGCGCGTAGTTCTGGAACACCATGGCGATGTCGCGGTCTGCCGGTTCCACCTCGTTGACGACGCGCCCGCTGATCGAGCAGGTGCCGCTGCTGATGGTCTCCAGCCCCGCCACCATGCGCAGAAGCGTGGATTTTCCGCAACCCGACGGGCCGACAAGCACGGTGAAGGAGCCATCTGGAATGTCGATGGAGACACCTTTCACGGCTTCCACATTGCCGGCATAGACCTTGCGGATCTGGTCGATCTTGACAGTTGCCACTTACTTCTCCTGATCCACCAGCCCGCGAACAAACAGCTTCTGCATCAGCACCACGACGAGCACCGGAGGCAGCATGGCGAGAACCGCCGTCGCCATGGCCAGCTGCCACTCGGTCAGGGCATCAGCCGTCACGATCATCTTCTTGATGCCGATGACGATGGTTTGCATCGAATCCTTCGTGGTGATCAGCAAGGGCCACAGATACTGGTTCCAGCCATAGATGAACTGGATCACGAACAGCGCGGCGATCGTGGTCATCGAGAGCGGAAGGACCGTATCCTTGAAGAAGCGGAAAGGACCGGCACCGTCGATCTTGGACGCCTCCAGAAGCTCGTCGGGAATGGTCATGAAGAACTGGCGGAACAGCAGCGTGCCCGTGGCCGAGGCGATCAGCGGCACGGCAAGCCCCTGATAGGTATCGAGGAAGCCCACATCGGAAACGACCTTGAAGGTTGGGAAGATGCGGACCTCGACGGGCAGCATGAGGGTGATGAAGATCAGCCAGAAGGCCGCCATGCGGAAGGGGAAGCGGTAGTAAACCACCGCATAGGCCGACAGGATGGAGATGAATATCTTACCGAAGGCGATGGTCAGCGCCATGACCAGCGAATTGAACATCATGTTCAGCACCGGTTCGCGCGTCGTGCCCGATGTCCCGACAAACAGGATGCGGCGGTAATTCTCGATGAAATAGGGCCCAGGATAAAGCGGCATCTGGCCATTGATGATCGTCGCGGCGTCCCACGTCGAGGCCACGAAGGTCAGATAGACCGGAAACACCACGATCATCACACCGAGCGTGAGGATCACATAGGCGAGCCTGTCGCCAAAGACGCGGTCCTCAACCATCACGGCACTTCCCACACGTTGGTGTCGGTGAGCTTCGCGGCCAGCGCGCGGGCGCAAACCTCCAGCAACTGCTCGCCCTTGTGCGCCGTTGCGGTGCGCGCATCGCCGATGACGCCGTTACCGGTGTAATCCTTCAGCGACCGGAATTGCTGCCAGTCGGGGGCCAGCACCTCACGTGTGTCATTGAACATGGGGCCGTGTGCCTCTGGCAGCCGCTCCGTCTTCACGGTCGAGGATGCGAGGACCATGATCATGGAGGTCTCGACTTCGCAGGCATGACGCACGCCGTTCTGCCGGTCGAGGAAGGGGCGCATCTCTTCCGTTGCCAGCATGAAGTACGTGGTGGCGTAGAGTCGCAGCTTCGTCTCGCGATGGAAATCGGGCAGGAAAGCGTTGAGAGCGCTCATGTTTCCACCATGGCCGTTGACGATGGCGACCTTGCGGAAGCCCGCGCGTTCGATGCTTTTCAGCAAGGCGATCAGAACCGTCCGATAGGTCGGAATATCGAAGGTGAAGGTGCCGCCGAAGGCCATGTGATGCTCGGCCATGCCACACCACAGCGTCGGCGCGACCACGACGGGTGTCGAAGCGGCAGCGATCTCGGCTGCTGCCTTGCACACCCCCTCGCAAAGGATCGTGTCGACACCGACCGGCAGATGCGGGCCGTGCTGCTCCATGGACGCGACCGGAAGCAAGACGATTGCATCCTTCCCGGTGAGCGACAGCAGGTCCTCGGCAGTCAATTCCTTCCACATGACCGAGCGGGCGGTGCTCATCGACGTGGCCTCTCGATGACGGTGAAGAAGTGGTCGGCGAGAACCGGAACGGTGTTGAGCGCCGCGCCAGGCCCGTACACGATGGCCGCCGGAGTCAATCCGAGAACACTGTAGGGACCGTCCTTGCGTATTGCGGGCAGGGGCCCGGCGTTAAGTGAGCGAACGAGGAGAGCGATGTCATTTGCAGTCCCGGTGGGCTGAGAGACGCTGAACCGGACGTGCAGGACGTTCAACATGTCGAGACCTTCGTCTGCTGCGCGGCGATCGAGGGCGGCATCGTCCGTGAACAGCGGAACCGCCACGAGGCGCACCTTCGCGGTCTGCGCGCGTTTCTGCATCTCGCCGATAATCCTCCGGCAGGCGCTATCGGCCCATGGCGCGCCGGAGACGGGACCGCAATTCAGGACGATGCCGGACCAGGTGTCGACCACCCTGCCCTGTGCCTCCACGGGCGGCACAGCGAGAAACAGGCCGGCCATGGCGGCATAGACGAAGGGCGTGATGCGGCGCATCAGTACGTCACCTTGCGCTCGATGAAGCGGAACTGGATGGCGGTCAGCGCCACAACCATGATCAGAAGGATCACCGACTGGGCCGCAGAACCGCCAAGGTCGGAACCGCCCTTGCCGTCGGAATAGACCTTGTAAACCAGCGTCTCGGTCGCCGCTGAAGGGCCACCTTGCGTGACGGTGTCGATAATGCCGAACGTATCGAAAAAGACATAGACGATGTTGACGACCAGCAGGAAGAAGGTGGTGGGCGACAGCAGCGGGAAGACAATGGTCCAGAACCGCCGGAACGGCCGGGCCCCGTCAATCGTCGCCGCCTCGATCACGCTCTTGGGGATGGCCTGAAGGCCTGCAAGGAAAAACAGGAAATTGTAGCTGATCTGCTTCCAGACTGCGGCCATCACCACCAGACCCATCGCCTGTCCGCCGTTGAGGAGGGGATTCCAGTTGACCCCCATGGTCTGCAACCCGCGGCCAAGAAGGCCCAAAGACGGATGGAACAGAAACATCCACAGCACACCCGCAATGGCGGGAGCCACGGCATAGGGCCAGATCAATAGGGTGGTGTAGATTTGATGGCCCTTGATATGCCGGTCGGCCATCACCGCCAGGAGCAGGGCAATCGAGAGGGAAAAGAACGTCACCAGCGACGAGAACACCAGCGTGTTCCACAAGGCCTTGTAATACTCAGGCTTGGTGAAAAGGGTCCTGTAATTCTCGAACCAGACGAAGTTTGTTGATGTCCCGAATGCGTCTTCCAGCAGGAACGACTGCCAGACGGCCTGGCTCGCGGGCCAGTAGAAGAACACAAATGTGATCAGAAGCTGCGGCGTCAGCAGCAGGGCCGGAATCAACAATCCTTTGAAATGAGCGGTCTTGTTCATGGTGTGATGTGAAGGGTGAATGCGTGAAGGGTGAACAGGACGGAACCCATCCTATTCACCCATTCACGATCCCACCAAGCACTTATCGCGTCACTGTCCGCTCAAACTGGCGCAGCATCGCATTGCCACGCTCGACAGCTGCGTCCAGCGCTGCTTTCGGTGTCTTCTGGCCATTGAGGGCAGACTCATATTCCTCCGACCAGATATCACGGATCTGAACGAGGCTGCCGAAGCGCAGACCACGGGAATTCTCGGTCGGCTCCTTGTTGTTGAGCTGGATCAGCGGCGTTTCGAGGAACGGCTTGTCCTTGTAGAAACCCGAATCCTTCACCTTGGCATAGGCCGCCCTCGTGATCGGCAGATAGCCCGATTCCGTATGCAGCTTCACCTGACGATCGACGTCGGACAGGAACGTGAAGAACTTGGCCACGCCCTTGTACTCGGCCGCATTCTTGCCACCCATCACCCACAGCGACGCACCGCCGATGATCGAGTTCTGCGGAGCGCCCGCGACATCAGGATAATACGGCATTACGGTATTCGCCCAGTCGAACTTCGCATTGGCGCGCACGTTGCCGAAGAATGCCGACGATGTGAGGAAGATCGGGCATTCGCCTGATGTGAAGCGCCCTTCGCCAGTGTTCGTGCGCCCGGAATACGAGAACACGCCTTCCTTCTGCAGGTTGACCAGATTGGTCAGGTGCCGCTCGAACAATGGGCTGTTGATCTGGAAGGTTGTGTCGAAGCCATCCATGCCATTGGCTTTCGTGCCAACCGGCGTGTTGTGCCATGCTCCGAGCTGCTCGATGTTCAG
>JANMFA010000439.1:0-6567 GCA_031377545.1 Hyphomicrobiales bacterium
GGCGCTGTCACGGCTAGCCTCGCGGAATCATCTGTCTCACGACTTGCGGAGCAAAGATCCGCAGCATCACCGACCAATCCCAACCCTCTCGCGCCCCACGTGACCAATCCTGCCACATCCTTTTGCATCACTGAATTTGACGACGTGTTTGCCAGCCGGACAACGCCCGAAGAATGGCAAAGAATTCTTGTTTTGCGCAATCATCCCGGGCTTTTTCGGGGATTGGCACGCTATGCGGCTTTGATGCCGCAGTACTTCTCGGACAATACGCTGCTGAACAAGGTCGTTACCGAAGCCTGGCGGTTTGAAATTCTGGTCTATGCGCTCTACCTCTATGATACGCGCGACACATCCGATCCGCGCAGCGGATTGACCGTCTCCAATCTTCAGAAAGTCTGTGCCCGGCAGAAATGCGCCAGCCGTGGCCGCGTGCTTGCCATTCTGGGGATCATGGGTGTGGCGCGCTATCTCAAGCGGATGAAATCCGGGACTGACAGCCGGATCGTGCAACTGGAGCCAACCCCGCGGTTCGTCGACATTGTGGAAGGCTGGAACAACCGCATTTTCCAGATCATCGATGCCATTGTGCCAGAGGACGATCTTGCAGGCTGCCACGATGCCTCACCGAGGTTTGGCTGGGAGATGCGACGACGAGGCGCGGAAAGCCTGCTCCAGGGGTGGAAGGTGCTCGAGCCCTTCCCTGAGGTGAGCCATTTCGTTTCGAGCGACGGCGGATGGATGCTGTTGCTGACATGCGTGGACGAAAGCATGCGGCTTGGCAGCTTGAATACGATCGTCCCGGTTTCAATCGACCTGAAATCCTTTGGCGCGCGCTTTGGCGTATCGCGCTCCCACCTGCGCCGCCTGCTCGAATCCGCCCATGCCATCGGCTTGCTCGATGCCCCGCCAAGAAACGGTTCGCACATCCTGCTGTCGCCCAAACTTGTGGCATCGTTCCTGGCCTGCATGGCGTCGGAACTCAGCTTTTACCGAGGCCACGCTCTCGCCGCAAAGGCGCCTTGCGTAACCCTTGAGGCGCAAGGGTGAATTGGCTCACGGCGGCCACCACGCGTGAAAGTGATGGGCCGGCCCGTGGCCATGCCCAACCGAAAGCCTGGAGGCAGCGCGGATCGCGGCCGTGATGTAGTCTTTCGCTTCGGCAACGGCCGCCTCCAGCGCAAGCCCTTTCGCAAGGCCGGCAGCGATTGCGGATGACAGCGTGCATCCCGTGCCATGGATGTTTTGCGTCACGATGCGCGGCGCACTGAAACGGCTGATGGTATTGCCCTGCATCAGGATATCGACGCTTTCGGGGCCTTCGGCATGACCTCCCTTGACCAGCACAGCTTTGGCACCGAGGGCAAGAATCGCCCGTGCCTGATCGACCATGGCGCCTTCATCGGTAGCACTCGACGCGCCGGTGATGGCGGCGGCTTCCGGAAGATTCGGCGTCACGACAGTTGCGATTGGAATGAGCCAATGCCTGAGCGCACTCACCGCATCCGCTTCCAAAAGCGAGTCGCCGGATGCCGCGATCATCACCGGATCCAGCACGACAGGAACATGCGGGTAATCCTGGATCGCCGTAGCAACGGCTTCAATGATGGCCGCATTGGAGAGCATGCCGATCTTGATCGCCCGGACGTCAAGATCAGACAGGACCGAGCGGATTTGCTCTGCCACGAATGCCGGAGGGATCGCGTGGATTGCCTGCACGCCAACCGTGTTCTGGGCCGTCAACGCTGTAATGGCCGAGGCGCCATAGACGCCGAGGGCGGAAAATGTCTTCAGGTCGGCCTGGATACCGGCGCCGCCGCCAGAGTCTGAACCTGCAATCGTCAATGCGATGGCGGTCATGATTGCAACACTGCCCGACAGCGGCGCTGATGGCTGATGGCAGTCCGGAAAGCAGCAGCCGCATCCTCAGGATCTTCCGCGCCCGCAATGGCCGCGACAATTGCCAGGCCATCCGCTCCCGCAGCGATGACATCCGGCACCGCCTCGACCGTCATCCCGCCGATGGCGACAACAGGCTTGCGGGAGAGCCGCACACAGGCCCCGAGCCCGGCGATCCCCATGGGCTCTGCCGCATCCGCCTTGACGCCTTTCGACAGGACAGGCCCGACGCCGAGGTGATCCACGATATCCCACGGCACATGCAGCATCTGGCTCACGTCGGTGATGGACAGCCCGATCACGGCATTCGCGCCGAGAATGGCGCGAACCTCGTGCACCGGCATGTCGCCCTGCCCCACATGCACGCCGACAGCACCCACGGCGAGCGCGACATCGGGCCGATCGTTGATGATCAGTGGCACGCCAAACGGCTCCAGCGCCTTGCGCAAGGCGCGTCCCTGTTCGACCAGCCATTGCGTGGTGGCCAGCGGATCACGCAACTGGATGAGCGTTGCACCACCCTGCGCCGCCATCAGCGCAGTCTCGATGACACCACGCCGCGCGGAGAGCGGCGTGTCGGTGATGAAATAGACGGACAGGTCTATCGCTCCGGCCATGGCGGGAAGTCTCATGCAGCTGCCAGCGCATCAATCAGGGCAACCGCGAAACTGCCGGGGCCTGACGCTGACTCTCCCGCCACCGTGGCCGCATACTTCATCACCTGCAGTGCAGCGATGGCAGCATCCCGAGGCGGAGCAACGGCCAGGAAGGCTCCGACCAGTGCCGTTGTCGCACAACCGGTGCCGGTCACCCGCTGGCTCATCGCATGACCGCCTGGAATGGGCGTCACGTCATCGCCATCCACGACATAATCTGTAGCGCCGGTTACAGCGACGACGGTTTTCCGTTTGATCGACAGGCGTTTTGCAGCGTCGATGGCAGCATCGCTGCCTTCCAGCGAATCCACACCCTTGCTGGCTGCGGCACGGCCCGCCAGCGCCATGATCTCGCTGGCGTTGCCACGAATGACCGCAGGCTTCTGCCGCGCGAGGTGCTTGCCGATTCCCTCGCGAAAGCGGGTGGCTCCGATGCCGACGGGGTCGAGCACCCAGGGGATCTGCTTCCTCCGCGCCTTGCGCGTGGCCATTTCCATGGAGCCGAAAAAGTTGGAATCGACCGTTCCCATATTGATCACCAGCGCGCGCGAGATGGCCACGAAGTCGCCAACCTCCTCTGGGGCATGGGCCATCACCGGCGAAGCCCCGATGGCCAGCAAGGCATTGGCCGTGAAATTCATCACCACGAAATTGGTCACATTGTGGACGAGCGGCCTTTCGGTACGCAGCCTGGTCAACAACGCCGCAAACGGCTTTTCAATCGTCACTGACATCCATCCCTCCGCCGGAATGACCCGGATCAGGTTCTTAGGGTTCGGCCAATGCCGTCTCAGTCCGAGGAAACATTCCCCGGGCACCCCTTGGTATGCTCAAATGCTAGGCGAACCTTGGACCCGATGGCAAGTCCGCAATCACCGCAATGCGCCACTCGGCAACAAACCCGGGAGCCGATTGCCTGCAAGCCCGGTCATGTCACCCCTCCGTCGGCAATTATGGTGCGCCCCGTGATCCAGCCGGCTTCCGGTGACGCAAGGAAGGTCACGATCCCGGCTATATCGTCGGGCTGACCGATGCGCGCGAGAGGCGTCATCGCCAGAATCTGATCGCCTCTCTCCGCAAGGATTGACCTTGTCATGTCCGTCTCGATCACGCCGGGCGCAACGGCATTGACCGTGATCCCCCGAGGGCCAAGCTCCTTGCTGAAGGCATGGGTCAGCGTGACGACCGCCGCCTTGGAAGCGGCATAGACGGAACTGGTCGCGATCGGCCGGTAAGCCAGCGCGGACGACAGATTGATGCTGCGACCACCTGGTGAAGGCAAATGCGGCAGGACCGCTTGCGTCATCAGCACCGTGCCAACGACATTCGTATCCAGAACCGACCGGATGAATGCGGCATCCATCTTGCCAAGCGGGCGATAGGGCCCGATGGCGGCGCAATTGACCAGAACGTCGATACCCCCGACGTATTCCACCGCGGATGCCACAAGCCTTTCGATATCATCAGGATTGGCGATATCTCCGGATATCGCGATGCAGCTTCCATCGGCACCTGCCAATTGCTGCGCAAGATTGCGCGCGGCGTCATGATCGGATTTGTATCCGAGAACGATGCGGCAGCCGAGCGACGCAAAGCGACGCGAAATGGCGGCACCGATGCCCCGCGATCCGCCTGTGACCAAAACAACCTTGCCTTTGATACCGGCGCTCATGCGCTACCACCTGCTCGTCTGTAGAATTCAAGGCAGGATGATCCGTCGACCCGTGTTGACAGGTCAAGTTCTTTGCATAAAAATAGAGCTTATGTTTTGTTGATCGAAACATACTTGCCTGCGGTGATCCCGGCTACAAGCCGGAGAGACTCCTGTCTAAGCAGCGACGGCTTCGACCCATACTCATGAGGCTCACCATGTATGACCGCTCCGATCCCCGCGCCGCGCTGGCATCGACTGCGCCAACCAATGCGGTGCCGTCCGGTTCCTTCGCAGCACCAGAGTATGGCCGGTTCTACAACGCCCCCCCCGCGGAAGAAACGGCAGCCGGCAAAAGCTGGTGCATCCGCGGACAGAATTTCGTGCTGTGCTATTCCGAGGCGGCAACAGACGGGGTGTTTTCCCGCGCAGACCAGGACGACGAATATGTCCTCGTCCTGCCGGACCGCGACACCCGCGTCACGGTGACTGCGGGGGGGGAGACACAGGAGATCGGCGGCTTTTCGATTGTCATGATCCCTCCTGGTCCCAGCCGCGTGACCGTCCATTCAGGCGGGCGAATGATCCGGCTGCTGACATCGAAGGCTGCAGATCTCGTCGCCCAATGCCCGAATGCCGATTCCTACGCCGAGCACCGCACCAGAATCCCGCCGTTCGAGGCCTGGCCGGACCCCGTGGGCGGGTTCAGAATTCGCGCCTACAGTCTCGATGTACCGCCTGCCCCCGGTCGCTTCGGGCGCATCTTCCGCTGCACGACCTTCATGGTGAACTATCTCGATCCGCAGATAGGTCCGCGCGACATCACCAAGCTTTCGCCCCATCATCACGATGATTTCGAGCAGTGCTCATTGGCAGTCGAAGGTGCGTTCATGCACCATCTGCGCTGGCCCTGGACTGTCAACATGAACGCCTGGAAGGACGACGAACACCAGCATTTCGCCACGCCGTCCGCCCTTGTCATACCGCCACCGAGCATTCACACCACGCGCGGGCTCGAGCCGGGCGTGAACCAGCTTGTCGATATCTTTTCACCGCCGCGCATCGATTTCTCCCTGCAGAATGGCTGGGTGCTGAACGCTGAGGACTATCCCGCACCGGCGCAGGCCTGAGTTGACGAGTGCTGAGGCATAGCGCTATCGGTTTGAATCTCATAGGTTATTTGAGTGCCACTGCGTCAGGAACTTCATGCCTCCGATATCGGGTCCAAAACAGGAAGGGGAAGGCCTCCAGGCCGTTCTCCTCGCGCTCAACATGCTGGAGTTTGTCGCGCACAGCCAGCGCGCAGTCGGCGTAACAGAGCTTGCGCGCGCGTTCGGCACGACAAAGAGCCGGATCCACCGTCATCTGCAGACACTGGTCGGTGCCGGGTATCTCACGCAAGAAACAGAGACCGAGCGCTACCGCGTGAGTTCCCGTATTGTGGCGCTCGGGCAAACGGTCAGCGAGGGCCACGAGCTGACGCTGACGGCCCGGCCGGCGATGCGTGAGCTTCGGGATCGCTTCGGACACTCTGTCGCGCTCAGCGTGCCGGAAGATCTCAACGTCCGCATCATTGCCACGCTGCCGGGCAATTCAAACGTCGAGATGGGTGTGAAGCCTGGATCGCTTCTGCAGATGCATGCGTCGTCGCAAGGAAAGGTGGCCCTCGCATTCGGTGCCGAGAGCCTGCTGCGTCGGCTGTTGCAGGAGCCGCTGATGCCCCTGACGCCGCATACCCTGATCGATCCCGTCGAACTGGCCGCCGATATCGGGGCCATCCGCCAGCGCGGCTGGGCCGTGGCTCCCAACGAGGCGATGATCGGGCTGAACACCATTGCTGCGCCGGTTCTGGATGCGCTGGGCAATTTTGCGGGCGCCGTGGCGATGGTCGACTCCATCCAGTTTATCCCTGCTGTGCCGAGCAGCGAGCTGGTCGACGGAATCAAGGCCGCAGCACGCAAGATATCCGCGGATCTCGGCTATCGCCCGACCACAGTCAGAACGGCCTAGACCGCGCCGCGCCGCGTCCCTTCATCGGCTTCAGTCGCAACACCTGATCGGATGGGCTGGCTTCAGGGATTGCGGCCCCCTGCGGCATCCGCGCGCAGACTTGACGGGCGGCAGAAAAAGCGACAATCTCATATTTATAGAACGCTGTTTCGAACAACGAAACACAAGGAGGACAGGTCATGCTTTCAAGACGGCAGTTCGGAATTGGTGCGGCATTGGCTGGAATCGCCGCGCCCTCCATCGCGCAGGCACAGTCACCCATCCGATTGCGCCTGGCACATGCAGCCGCTGAGGTGCATCCGGGTCATATCGCGGCCGTGCGTTTCAAAGAAGCGCTGGAGAAACTGGCACCGG
>JANMFA010000513.1:0-1577 GCA_031377545.1 Hyphomicrobiales bacterium
GGCTTCACGACCCAAAGGGCGGATGCGCTCGGCTGTTGATGGTCTTGAACGACGCAGCGGCGCATGCGCCATCGCTTCCGCCAGCTTGCCGCTGTTGCGGAGAATCTCGAATGTTGCTCTCTCGGCCTCGAAGCGGCTTTCGATGGCGCTGCGGCGTACCGTAAAGCTCGACATCTGCGAATCGAGCAATTCGAACACCGTGCGGCGACCGGCCTTGAACTGCTCGAGATAAAGTTCCTGCACCTTGGCCGCCGTCGTCACGCCTTCGCGCACCAGCTTGCCCTTGAGGCGCGCGCTTTCGACGGCCCGGTAGGCCTGGCGGATATCAGCGGTGGTCTGCTCATCCTCGTTGCGCAGAAGATGAAGGCTGCCCTCCCGGCGGTGGTGCAACTGCTCGATCGTGGCATTGGACAGACCGCCATCCATGAACCTGTAGCGCATGGTAACGAGTGCGCGGGCCTCGGTTTCGTTCTTGTGACGGTTCAGCGCCGCATAGTTCTTTGTGTCACTGTCCGTTTCGAACTGGATCTTTGGCAGGGCGGTGGCCCGCTGGAAATCCACCTCCCGCTCGATCGAGCGCGCCATGGTTCCCATCGCCGCGAGCCGCGGATTGTTGCGCCGCATCAGGGCAATCGCCGCATCGGGCGACACCGGCAGATGATGCGTCAGCGAGGGTGCGACATCCAGCGCTCCCGGCTGCATGCGCGTCAGACGATGAAACTGCTCTTCGCCGCCAGCCAGCTGCAGGCTGACATCGGAGCGGATCGCGATCATGTCGGTCAGGCGCGAACTCACGCGGTTCACATCCGCCGCCGTGCCGTTGCCTTCACGCTGGTTCGCCTGAACAATTCCGGCCAGCCTGCGGTGCGCCACGACGGTTTCATCCACAAGGGCAAGAAGTGCCCGCGATTCCAGAACCTTCAGATAGGCCTGGGCCGTTTTCAGGACGATCTCGTCGACCTTGTCCAGAAGCTTCAGTTTCTCCGCATCCTTGATCAGGCTCGCCCTTTCGACATCGGCCCGGGTCGCGCCGAAATCGTAGATCAGCTGTTTCAGCGAGATCGAGGCATCGACACGGCCGTTGCCGTCAGGATTTGCCCTTTCGTAAACCCGGTGACCGACAGAGTTGCCGCCAAGGCTTCCGCCCAGTGCAAGGCGTGTGTCGCCCTGCGGAAACATCGCGGCGCGGGACATGGCTATGCCGGACCTGGCCTCCCGCACTTTGGCCTCTGCAGCACGGATCTCGGGATGCGACAGGGCGGCCTCGGTCACCGCCTGATGCAGCGACACGGCACGGCGGTCCCGTGAAACGGGTTTGGAAGCGGATTCAAGCGGCTTTGCCGGGATCGACGCCGTGATATCGGCTCCGTCGCGCAGGAACGGCGGCAGCACCAGCGGATTGCGGCTCGCCGTCATGATCGGCGAGGCCTTGAGGGCCTGGGGCTGAACATGCAGGGCCGTGGGTGCGGCGGGTGGGGGAACGAGGTGGGCGGCAGAAGCAGCGGATGCCGCCTGCTGTTGTCCGATCAGCGGCTTGGCCATCCCGGCAGCACCACAGGCGAAAGCCGCCGAAGCCG
>JANMFA010000521.1:0-2302 GCA_031377545.1 Hyphomicrobiales bacterium
CAAATTGGATGTCCATTTTCAAATGACGACAATATGCTTAACTCATTGAAATCGCTCACCACGGATTCTCACGGTTAAATGTATGCCGACAGCCGCCCAAGGTGGCGGCAGACAACAGTCATGGCGCTATGGCAATAGGAATGCGGGGTGTACCCTTTATTTTCGCGGCATGTTTATTTAAGGATCGCGGATATTAATCCTGAAGTCCGCAGAACAGCAGTTCCCTCGCTATGTTGAACCGGAGGTCACCGCAGCGCTCGCGGACACCCGCGTTGTGCTGGTCGTGGGTCCGAGGCAGGCAGGCAAGACGACGCTTGTGCGCCACTTCGTCACCACCGACAGGCCATATGTCACGCTCGATGATGAAGCGACGCGTGAACGGGCGCGGCAGGATCCGGTCGGGTTCATCCGGGGCCTCGATGCCGCCGTCATCGACGAGATCCAGCGTGCGCCTGAACTGCTCCTGGCGATCAAGCAAAGCGTCGACGCCGACACGCGGCCCGGCCGTTTTCTGCTGACAGGTTCCGCCAACGTCATGGCGTTACCGACCATCGGCGACTCGCTCGCAGGGCGCATCGCTGTTGTGACGCTACTGCCGCTCTCCCAAACCGAAATCGTCGGCGGGCCGGGGCGGCTTATCGACCAGCTCTTTGCCGGTAAGGGCTTGCAGCTGGATGGGCCACCTGTCTTTGGCGAAAGCCTGCTCAAGGTGATCCTTCGGGGTGGCTATCCGGAAGCCTTGCGTCGCCGGCAACCGCGCCGTCCAGCCCGGTGGCACCAAGACTACCTTGCGCTTGTCCTTGACCGTGATGTGCGTGACATCGCCACGCTGGAACAGTTGGAGAAGTTACCGAGGCTCCTGCTCATGCTGTCGGAGCAGGCCGGACAGCTCGTCAATCACCAGGCCATGGCCGCCCCGCTCGGCCTGTCGATCCCGACAGTGCAGAAATATGTAAGCGTTCTGGAGCGGCTGTTTGTCGTCCGAACGCTGACGCCGTGGTTCAGCAACCGTATCTCGCGGATCACGAAATCGCCGAAGGTCCATCTGCTGGACAGCGGCCTCATGGCGACGATCCGGGAGACGGATGGAGACACACTCGCCGCTGACCGCAGCCGCCTTGGGCCGCTTATGGAGAGTTTTGTGCTGTCCGAGATTATGAAGCTTGCGACCTGGAGCGAGCGGCGGGTGAGCCTCCACCATTTCCGGACACGCGAGCAGGACGAGGTCGATATCGTGATCGAAGATCGGCAGGGGCGCATCATCGGCATCGAGGTCAAGGCTGCGGCCACGCTCCGGTCGAAGGACTTCTCGGGCCTGCGCAAGCTTCGGGAGGCCGCAGGCGAGCGTTTTGTCCGGGGTCTGGTCCTGCACGATCATGATCGCATAACGTCCGTTGACGCGAATATCCACGGCGCGCCGATCTCGATGTTGTGGACGATGTGAGCTGGCAGACCGGCCTCGCGCATTCTGCGGAGTTGTCGGCAAAGCGAAAGCATATCACCTTCGTCGCATCGCCACAGATGACTCTCATTTGGGCAGGGGCAGTGGGAAACGGAACCACAGCAGAGCGGCTTGGGCGATCACTTCATGCGGGGAACAATGACGCTTGCAGCTCACGGCATCGGTCACGCCGAAGAGTTGCTCTGACGGCGAAGCAGATCCGGTCCAGGTGACAAAGCCCTTCGCAGCCCACGTCGCACTTTTTTCTCTGTGCGGCAGCTTAGCGTGTTGCAGGCGGCGTCAAGGGGCGTATGATTTCGGTATGCGAGCAAGCGTTCGACATGCGAACAAAAGGACCCTGCCCCGTTCCACGTGGCTGGGACTGATCGTCAATCCGATCGCGGGGCTTGGCGGGCCGTCCGCCCAGAAGGGAACCGACGGAGCGGATGCGATTTTCCGTGCGCGAGCCACCGGTGTGCTGCCTTTGGCGGCTGCACGGACCGAACGGGCGCTTGGCAAGCTTCAGCCGATCGCTGACCGGATCACCATTGTTGCAGCGGCCGGCGACATGGGCACGGACATTGCTCGTGCGATGGGTTTCACCGTCGTTGAATTCGGCGAACGCAAGGCGCAGACACGAGCACAGGATACGCGAGCGGCGGCGGCTGGCATGGCGGCTCTTGGTCTTGATCTTCTGGTGTTCGCGGGAGGAGACGGAACGGCGCGCGATGTGTTTGATGCGGCTCCTGAAACTCCGGTCCTCGGCATTCCGACTGGCGTGAAGATGCATTCGGCTGTTTTTGCTACATCTCCGGGAGCGGCAGGATCAATGGCGTCGTGTGTTCTTACAGAACCGCAGAT
>JANMFA010000528.1:0-2941 GCA_031377545.1 Hyphomicrobiales bacterium
CTCGACACTGGCCGCTGACGGTACGAGCGTCGCATTGGTCCAATGTTCCGGATCTCCGCGAAACGGCTCGAGGCCACTCGTGAAACGAAACCTCCCGTTGGGTTCCTGACGACCGGCGCAATCGGCGTTGGCCACGCCGAACACCTGTTCGAAACACAGGGGTGCCGGTTCAGTCTGGACGACCTGCACCAACGTCACATCGAGCGGGAGCGCCAAGCCAAGAGGCGCGAGCAAGGCTGGCGTATGAATGCCCGCCGCCAGCACAACCCCATCGGCTCGCACGAAACCGTCTGACGTCTCCACGCCTTCGATTTTGCCGTTACGGACAACAATCTTCCGTACCGAGCAACCTGTTTCGATCTGGGCATCGCGGCCTTCCGCAGCATGGGCGAAGGCACGGGTGGTGGCGACAGGATCGGCGAATCCGTCACTCGCGCAGTACGAAGCCGCGATCACACTGTCCGAAACAGCCGCTGCTACCGACCGAACACGCTTGCTGTCTGGCAGGAAGTGCAGGTCGAGTCCAAGTGCCCGCTGCGTTTCCACCAGCGCCATGAGGGTGAGAACTTCCGATGGCTCTCGCGCCAGTCTGAGGTTCCCGCCTTGGACATAGCCGGTGTCGTGGCCAAGAATATCCGCAAGGCCGGGCCAGAGAGCGACAGCGGCGCGTGCCAGCGGCAGTTCGGCGGAGTCGCGTCCGGATTGGCGAACGCCGCCCAACGTCCAGCCGGAAGCCATGGCTGCAATCTGATGGCGCTCGAAGAGCCGAACATTGTGACCGCGCCGCGCAATTTCGTAAGCCGCAGCACAGCCTGTGATCCCGCCGCCGATGACCACGATCCGTTTCAATACGAACTCCCGCCATATACTCGCAAAAGCAGGCGCAACAAAGCAAGCACTACCTTGCACAGCCCATTCCGGCTTGCGAGAGTGGCGGTCTGGAGAAGCCCCATGGCCGGAACCCCTCTGTCCCAAAATCCCTATTGGTGGGACGCGGCCCCGCGCGAGGCCGCGCACGAGATCGCGCTGCCGTCGCAGGCCGATGTCGTGATCGTCGGTGGTGGCTATGCCGGTCTTTCGGCGGCTCTCACCCTGGCGCGGGCGGGCCGGAGCGTCGTTGTTTGCGAGGCCGGCCCTCCGGGATTCGGGGCATCCAGCCGTTCCGGTGGCATGATCGGCCACGGACACCGGCTTGCGTACTCGAAGCTTGTCCAGATCCACGGGCCGCAGAAAGCCAGGGCACTGATTGGCGAGGGCATAAATTCCCTGGCGTTCGTCAAGGCGCTGATCGCTGATGAAGGCATCGATGCCCGGTTGCGCCCTGCAGGCAGAATGCGCGGTGCCTGGACCGCCGCGGACTATGACACGATGGG
Organism: Hyphomicrobiales bacterium; assembly: GCA_031377545.1. Lineage (GTDB taxonomy): Bacteria > Pseudomonadota > Alphaproteobacteria > Rhizobiales > Beijerinckiaceae > JADCCX01. The sequence goes on from JANMFA010000528.1 coordinate 1,374, forward strand.
CCGGGAAGCCGACCTTCTGAACAGGGATTTTGATCTGGATATCAAGGTGCTGCAGAAAGAAGACATGCGGCGCGAGATCGCCACGGATTCCTATCAAGGTGGCCTTGTCTTTCCGACCCACGCCGGCCTTCATCCAGCACTGTTTCAGCAAGGGCTACTGGCTGTCGCGCGAAAGGCGGGCGCGCAAGTGGCGGGCTTCACGCCCGTTACGCGCCTATTGGCGAATGGCAAGGGCTGGCGGGTCACCACCAGCCGCGGCGAAATCGCTGCGCGGGAGGTCATCATCGCGACCAACGGATACTCCGGCAAGCCGGTGCGTATGCTGGCGAAACGGCTGGTGCCCATGCCGAGCTACCTGATTGCCACCGAGGAGCTTGGCGAAAACCGCGTAAAATCCCTGATCCCGAACGGTCGCATGATCGTCGAAACGCGTCAGAAGCATCTCTATTACCGCCCCTCGCCCGACGGGAAGCGCATCGTGCTGGGCGGGCGGGCAGCCCTGCATCCCATTCCGCTTGAGGAGGCCGCTGTCCGCCTGCGCCGGGAACTGACCGCGCTTTTCCCGGCCATCGCCGATGTGGCCATCAGCCATTGCTGGACCGGCAATGTTGCGATGACCCGCAGTGATCTGCCCGGCATCGGTCAGCAGGGCGGCCTGTGGTATGCGATGGGCTGCAACGGCTCAGGCGTCGCGCTGATGCCATGGCTGGGGCACAAGCTCGCGCTAAAGGTGCTCGGCTTGCCAGAAGGACAGACCGCATTCGACGATATCCCGTTCACGGGATTGCCGTTCTATGATGGCCGCCCATGGTTTTTACCCCTGATGACGGCCTGGTTCAGGGCGAAGGACCGCTGGCGTGGCAATTGATCGAACCGCGAGATTGGCGCAGAGCTTGCTTGATTTTTGATCGGGTTCAAAACCCCGGTATTGCCTGTGCATGGGAACTGGCCTCTTCTTGACGGGAAGGGGCAATCGATCCAGCACGATACGACAACCGTAGCCGCGAAATGACCAACCTTGGGAGATGTATCATGATGAAGTATCGCCTCGACCGCCGTGCAGCCCTCGGCATGCTCGGCGGCACCACCGCCTCCGTTCTTATCCCGATGCCGGGCAGTCGCGTCAATGCGCAAACGCTCGACAAGGTCAGCTACCAGACCAACTGGCGGGCGCAGGCCGAGCATGGCGGATTCTATTTCGCGGTCGCCAACGGCATCTACAAGAAATACGGCATCGAGGCCGATATCCGCATGGGCGGCCCGCAGCAGAACCCGTCACAACTCCTGCTTGGCGGCCGCGTGGACATGATCATGTCCAACTCCTTCGAGGCCATCAACTACGTGAAGGAGAACATTCCCTTCCTGTGCATCGGCTCCATCTTCCAGAAGGATCCGCAGGTTCTGATCTCGCATCCCGGTGTGGGCCACGACAACCTGGCCGCGTTGAAGGGCAAGCCGATCCTTGTCGGTGCTGCCGGCCGCACCAGCTACTGGCCCTTCCTCAAGGCGAAGTTCGGCTACACGGAAGACCAGGCCCGGCCCTACACTTTCAACATGGCGCCGTTCCT
>JANMFA010000542.1:0-5868 GCA_031377545.1 Hyphomicrobiales bacterium
CGATGACATCGCCGGACTTCACCTTGTCGCCCTCGGCTTTGAGCCATTTCGCAAGCTTTCCCTGCTCCATGGTGGGGGAAAGCGCGGGCATCAACACATCAACTGCCATTGTGAGTACCTGGAACTGGATATCTGAAGGCCCTCATCCTGAGCTTGTCGAAGGAGAGGGCCACGGTTCGGGTGCTGGCTGGATCATCCTTCAACAAGCTCAGGATGAGGCCGGTGTGCAGGCTGGTGCTATTTCAGAATGTCCGTCCACAGCTCGGAAACATCCGGCTCCGGATCGGTCGTGGCGAAATCGGCAGCTTCGTTGACAATGGCGCGGATGTCACCGTCGATCTTCTTCAGATCTTCCTCGGAAGCCCATTTGTTGCCCAGCAACCGCTCGCGCACGTTCTCGATGGGGTCACGCTCGGAGCGGAACTTGTCCACCTCCTCCTTCGAACGATACTTCGCAGGATCGGACATGGAGTGGCCACGATAGCGGTAGGTCTGCATTTCAAGAATGTAGGGCCCCTCACCTGTCCGGGCATGCTCCAGCGCACGCCGTGCGGCCTCGCGCACAGCATGGATATCCATGCCATCCACCTGCTCGCCAGGAATGTTGAAGGAAATGCCGCGCCGCGAGAAATCGGTTTGGGCGGAAGCCCGGTTGACCGACGTACCCATGGCATACCGGTTGTTCTCGATGATGAAAACGACCGGCAGCTTCCACAGCTCGGCCATGTTGAAGCTTTCATAGACCTGGCCCTGGTTGGCCGCGCCATCACCAAAATAGGCCATCGAGACCGTGCCGTCGTTGCGGTACTTGTTGGCGAAGGCAAGGCCCGCTCCGAGCGCCACCTGTGCGCCGACGATGCCATGGCCGCCGTAGAAGTTCTTTTCCTTCGAGAACATGTGCATGGAGCCGCCCTTGCCCTTGGACAGGCCGCCGCGCCGTCCCGTGAGCTCGGCCATCACGCCCTTGGGGTCCATGCCGCAGGCCAGCATGTGGCCATGGTCGCGGTAGCCCGTGATGACTTGATCACCCGGCAGCGCCGCCATCTGCATGCCGACGACGACTGCTTCCTGTCCGATGTAGAGATGGCAAAATCCTCCGATCAGGCCCATGCCGTAGAGCTGCCCGGACTTTTCCTCGAAACGGCGGATCATCAGCATCTCGCGATAGGCGTGGATTTCATCCTCGCGCGAAAAAGCCACCGGAACATTTGCGGTGGCCTTGGTCGATCCCTGGCTTCTGACTGTCGGTTTTGCAGCAATTTTGGCAGGCGGTACGGAAGTCACTTTTCCGGTGTCGTGCAAGGCGGCAGCCATGGCGCTCTCCCTAAAACAATTTAAGTCTTCTTGATTGCATCCTTATCCGTCATTGCTTGCATGAGAAGTGGGCTGCCAAGCAAGAGGCTCATGCAAAATAAGCATGGGTGCAGCGCAACATATGCGTTTGCAGCGCAGCAATTTCTGGAATGCGGAAGGTCAATAATGCTGATCGGACGCTGCTGGTCAGGGCGTTTTCGGCAAGATAACGATCACATCGTTCTTGTGGGCACCGTTCAGCAGCAAACGCGCGCGCTCGTCCAGCAGGTCGCGATCGAGGTTGTCGGCGCGCAACAATGCCACGCGGCGCTCCCACTCCGCCTTTTCAGTCCGCACACCCCTGAGTTCCTGATCGAGAACCGCGATGCGGATCTTGTAGGTCGCCTTGGCATGGAGTCCGCGTTCACCGTGGTGGGCGTGATAGGCGAAATAGCCGACCGCCGCGCCGGACAGGGCATAGAACCCCAGCGCCAGAAGAATGTTGCGGACTCGCTTGCGCGTGATCATGCCAATGAAGAAAGCGCGATTCCGGTAAAGACGGGATTAATCTGATCGCGTGAATCCGTCCGATCGGCTCACGAAACCGCCACAATCAGCGCTGCAACACGCCTGCCCTCGGCCAGAAGCACATTGAAGGTGCTGCAGGCCGCAGCCGTCGTCATGGAATCAGCGCTGATCGCTGCATCACGAAACCGCCAGCGCAACGGGTCGGGAAGCTGGACAGGAACCAGTCCCGCGCCGATCAGCAGGATGTCGATATCCGCCGCTTCGGCAAAGACCCTGTCGTAAAGTGCCTCGGAGTGACGGAAGGGCTCGGGCGCCTCAAACGCATGAAAGCCGGACGGGAGCACCTGGAGGGAGCCTTTGTGACTGATCTCCGCAAAGCGAAAACCGCCCTGTCCGTAACCGACAATAGGGTGGCGACCGGGCAGAAAGCCATCGTAAAGGCGCGGAGCATCCGCCATGGTCAGGCTTTCGCGGGCTTGACCTCGGCCTTTGTGATTTCGTCCGACGCCTTCGTCTGACCGACCTTCAGGCCCAGGTAGATCAACACGGGCGCTGCAATGAAGATCGAGGAATAGGTGCCGACGACGACACCGAACAGCATGGCAAACGAGAAGCTTTCAATCACCGTTCCGCCGAAAAACGCCAGCGCAATCAGTGCCAGTGCGGCGGTAAAAGACACCATTACGGTGCGGGCCAGCGTGGTGTTGATCGACAGGTCCAGCAGATCTTCCGTCGACATCTTCTTGTATTTGCGCATCATTTCACGGATGCGGTCGAACACGACGACCGTATCGTTCAAAGAATAACCCACGATGGTCAGAACGGCCGCAATCGAAGTCATGTTGAATTCGATGCGCGAAATGGCGAAGAACCCGATGGTCAGGATAAGGTCGTGCATCGTGGCGAACACCGCTGCCATGGCGAATTGCCACTCAAAGCGGAACCAGAGATAGACCAGCACTGCGACCAGCGACAGAAGCACGCCAATCGTGCCGTTCTGCACAAGCTCGGACGACACACGGGGGCCGACGACTTCAACGCGCCGTTCCTCGAACTTGTCGACAAACGCCGCGCGGACCTTCTTGACGACCTCCTGCTGTGCGGCATCACCGCCTGGCTGAAGGGCAAAACGCATGGAAAACTCGTTACCGCCGCCGAATTCCTGCACCTCGACATCGCCGAAGCCCATCTTGTCGACCACAGAGCGAATCTCGCCAACGTTCAAGGCGCCCGTCTTGGAGCGCATCTCGATCACTGTTCCGCCCTTGAAATCGATGCCGAAATTCATGGAAAACGTGAAGAACGCAGCCACTGCGACGATCGACAGAAAGGCCGAGAACGGAAAGGCCCACAGCCGGAAGCGCATGAACTTGAAGTCAGTGCCGTCGGGAATGATTCTGAGAAGTTTCATGGGAACGCCGCCTCTCAGAACGGAATCTGTTTTGGTTTGGCATAGCGGTACCAGAGCGCGATCATCATGCGCGTCATGGTCACTGCCGTGACAACCGTGGTGAGAATGCCGATGATCATCGTGACCGCGAAGCCCTTCACCGGCCCCGTGCCCAGAAGGTACAGGATCAGCGCGGCAATGAACATCGTGACGTTGGAGTCCATGATCGTCGCAAAGGCGCGGTTGAAGCCAGCCTCCAGCGCGGACACCAGACTTCGGCCCATGTGCTGTTCCTCGCGCATGCGCTCATAGATCAGCACATTGGCGTCGACCGCCGTGCCGATGGTCAGCACGATGCCCGCGATGCCCGGCAGCGTCATCGTCGCGCCCATGAAGGCCATGGCGGCCAGAATCAGCAGGATATGCACGAGCAGGGCGAGGTTGGCGAAGATGCCGAAAAGCCCGTAGGTCAGCAGCATGTAGCCTGCGACAAGACCTGCCGCGACCATGGCAGCAAGCTTGCCCGCCTCGATCGCATCCTGTCCGAGTCCGGGGCCAACCGTGCGCTCCTCAACCGTCGTCAGCTTGATCGGCAGCGAACCGGCGCTCAGCAGAATGGCCAGTCGGTTCGCACTTTCCGTCGTGAAGTTGCCTTCGATATAGCCCGAACCACCAGTAATTGGCACGCGGATGGAGGGTGCCGAGATCACATTCCTGTCCAGCACCATCGCAAAGCGGCGTCCGACATTCTCCGACGTCAGACGAGCAAACACCACGGCGGCACGTGTATTGAACTGGAAATTGACGACGGGCTGACCATTCTGGCCGAAGCCGGGACGGGCCGACGAAAGATCCTGACCAAGGATTTCAGCCCGGCGAAACACGCGAATGCTGCCGCCTCCTTCGGTGTAGGGAAGGGTTTCAACCTCGTTCTCCGGAGTACCGGGATCATCGGCCACCATGCGGAATTCGAGCTGCGCTTCGGCGTTGACGAGATCCTTGATGCGTTCCGGGTTCTTCTCTCCCGGCATCTGGATCAGGATTCGATCCATGCCCTGACGCTGCAGGTTCGGCTCCTTGATACCGTCCGGATCAATGCGGCGACGCACAACTTCCAGCGACTGAGCCATAATCCGGGCAATCTGGTCGCGCACCTCTTCATCCGTCATGGTCAGACGGATCAAGCGCGGCTCGGGCTCTTCGACGATCAGGGTTCGGGCACCAGTCTGGCCCAGAACGGCATTGCCGATGGGCACGGAGAGTTCACGCAGCTTGGCCAAAGCCGTCTCGCGGTTGGCATTCTCAGCAAGGCGAACCTGGACTGTCTTGCCCTGAATGCCGATGCCACCGACAACAGGGATGGCGTTGTCACGCAACACGCGCCGGACATCCTGCTGCAACACTGTCGCGCGGATGCGGATGATGCCGTTCGTATCGGCTTCCATGAGCAGATGCACGCCGCCCCGAAGGTCAAGTCCGAGCGGAATGGCCTTGTGCGGCACGATCGCCGATGGAATCCAGGACGGGACGGACGCCTTGACCCGCTCGCGCGTTTCCTCGGTCCACGTGTTGGGCAATGTGTACAGCACGCTGGCAAGCGCCAGAAGGATGACCGAGATGATCTTGAATTTCGAGAACTTCAGCATGGCGGGCGGCGCACTCCGTCGACGTCAGGCGAACCAGTGGCGGAAAATCAGGCGGCTGGCGCGGGCTCGGACTTGTTACGCACATCCGCAATTGCACTCTTGACCACCTTGACCTTGACGCCGTCGGCAATCTCCACTTCGGCTTCATTGTCATCGATGACCTTCGTCACCTTGCCGATCATGCCGGAGTTCAGCACCACCGTATCGCCACGACGGACGTTCTTGACCATTTCCTGATGCGCCTTAACGCGCCGCTGCTGCGGGCGGATCAGCAGGAAGTACATGATGATGAAGATGAGGATGAACGGCAGCATCTGCACGAGGATGTCGGTGCCGCCGGCAGCGGGCGCAGATTGGGCAAAGGCAGGGGTGATCACGGGATCGACTCCGAAAAAAGCGGGTTGAGACAGCAGAACGGCTCTCTTAGATGCGGCAGTGCAACTCCGCAACCTTGTCGTGGGGCCGCGTCCTGATCGGACTGCGCGTTCGAGAGGGATTGATTCCAGCCGGAATGGCTGGAATGGACATAGGCAACTCCCACTGGAACTTCAATTCCCCATGTCCTCGACAGATCCCGCCCTCCTCGCCCTGCTCACACGCATCGCCAATGCGCTGGACCGGCAGACTCCCCAGCACGCGCCCATGGCTGACCTGCAAGCCGCTGATGCATTTGTCTGGCATTCTCACCCGCCGCACCTTCTGCCTGTGCCGAAGGTCAATGGCGTGGAACTGCCGCTCCTCCAGGGCATCGACCGGGCCAGGGATATCCTGCTTGAGAATACGGCCCGTTTCGCGGATGGACTGCCTGCCAACAATGCCCTGCTGTGGGGCGCACGCGGCATGGGCAAGTCGTCGCTGGTAAAGGCGGCGCATGCCAATATCAACACCGGGCGCAAACCGGCGCAACGCCTGAAGCTGGTCGAGATTCACCGCGAGGACATCGAGAGCCTGCCGGCGCTGATGGACCGGCTGCGCCGCTCGGACTTCCGCTTCATCGTGTTCTGCGACGAC
>JANMFA010000565.1:0-4362 GCA_031377545.1 Hyphomicrobiales bacterium
CAAGCATGGGAATGATGTTCGCGCGGTCGATCGACACAGCAGTCAGCCTCCTTGGCCGTGACAAGAACTAGGCATTAACCATGGCAACTTTTTGACATTGACAGGTGTGCCCCGCTACAACCGCGCCATGTCCAACGCACCGTTCGTTTCCACCGACTGGCTCGCCGCCAACCTGTCCAGCCCCGACATCGCGGTGGTCGATGCCTCCTGGTATTTGCCCACGATGAATCGCGACGGCAAAGCCGAATATGCGCAGCGGCACATCCCTGGTGCTGTCCATTTCGACATCGATGGCGTGAAGAATATGACAAGCACCCTGCCCCATATGCTGCCGTCGCCTGAGGATTTCGCCGCCGCGGCAGGCGCGATGGGAATTTCCGAAGACATGACCATCGTGGTCTATGACGGCGCGGGTCTGTTCGCCGGGCCGCGCGTGCGCTGGACCTTCCTGGTGATGGGCGCGAAAGATGTGCGCATTCTGGACGGCGGCCTGCCGAAATGGCTGGCCGAAGGGCGTTCGGTTGTTTCCGGCACGCCGACGCCAGAGCCGCGCGTTTTCCGTGCCAAACTCGACACTTCGGCCGTTGCCTCGCTCGCCGACGTGAAATCGGCTCTGGCGACGCGCTCCGCCACCGTCGTCGATGCGAGGCCCGCGCCGCGCTTCCGCGGAGAAGCGCCTGAACCCCGTCCGGGCCTTGCTTCCGGCCATATGCCGGGCAGCGTCAATGTCCCGTTCGACAGGCTGGTGCAGGACGGGCGCATGCTGCCGCCCGCCACCGTGCGCGGTGTCTTCCTTGCTGCAGGAGTCGATATCGACACGCCGGTGATCACCAGCTGCGGTTCGGGTGTTTCGGCCGCGATCCTGTCGCTGGCGATGGAGACGGCGGGTGCAAAGGCGGAGGCGCTTTACGACGCGTCATGGGCGGAATGGGGCGGTCGACCGGATTGCCCGGTAGCGAAGTCCTGAACTCCCGCAATGACCCTGCGCCACCGCCTGAAGAACTGGTCGAATCCGCATAACCTGACGCGGCTGCATCTGAAGCGCATCGCGGCGAAGCATGGCTTTTCGATTGGCGAACACACCTACGGCAAACCCAAGGTGCGTTTTCCTGAATCCGGCGCGAAGCTCACCATCGGCAGATTCGGCTCCATCGCGGACGATGCGAACATTCTGCTGGGCGGCAACCACCGCACGGATTTCGTCACGACTTACCCCTTCGGCGCAATGTCAGCGCTCTGGCCGGAAGCGGCGGGGCGCAATGACTATGCCGTGTCACGCGGCGATGTGGTGATCGGCCATGACGTTTGGCTGGGTTCCGGGTGCATGATCCTCTCCGGGGTCACAATCGGCCATGGTGCGGTCGTGGCGGCGCGCGCCGTGGTCACGAAGGACGTCGCACCCTACACCATCGTGGGAGGCAACCCGGCACAGGTGATCCGCAAGCGTTTCGATGACCGCACCATTGCGCGGTTGCTGGCCTGCGCCTGGTGGGATCTGCCGCGCGAACGGATTGCCGCCCTGATCCCGCTGCTGCAAGGCGGTGATGTGGACGGTTTCCTGCGCGCCGTCGAAACCACGTGATACCGGACTGGCAAGCTGCCGCGCCTTGCGCTACCAAGCCGCCACAACAACCGGATCATCCCCATGTCATCTGACTTCCCCGACCGTCTTTCCGTCAATCCCGGCAGCCCCCACTACAACGAGGAGCTTCTGCAGCGGGAGGTCGGCATTCTGATCAACGGGAAAGAAAAGACCAACGTCGAGGAATATTGCATCAGCGAGGGCTGGATCAAGGTGAGCGCAGGTGCAGCCAAGGACCGGTTCGGGAACCCGATGACGATCAAGCTGAAGGGCAAAGTCGAGCCGTTCTTCAAGGATGCCGCGGCTTCCTAGCCCACGACATAGCCCCCGTCGAACAGGCTCGCGATCCTTGCCAGTGCGGCTGGGTCGGCCTCCTTTGCACCGAGACAATCCAGCATATCCGGCGACAGATGCGGCAGCGCCGCAAGAAAAGCCGCTGTCAGCGTCTTCGCCAGCGCATGATCGGGATGCGCGGCGTCGCTCTGGGCCGGGCCGTATTCGCCCAGATGCCGCACACTGTCCCAGGCCAGCGGCTCCTTCGGGAAAAGAGGCAACAAGGTGTCAACCGCCTCCTCCGCCACATACCAGCGGTTGAGATTGTCGAAGAAGGCGAAGCGGTAGCCCTTGGACAGCAGGAACGGCTCGAAACGGTGGGCCGCATCCTTCATGCTCAGCGGTTCGATGGCCTCGACCAGCACGACGCGGGGCCGATGCCCTGTCCAGTCATGCCCCGCCAGCACTTCAGCTTCATGGCCTTCGACATCCACCTTGAGAAAATCGATCGCAGGCACGGCATGTTCCGCACATAGCTTCGCCAGTGTGGTGACCGGCTTGACCACCCGCCTGCCCGCAACACCAGCCTTTTCAGCGGCGACAGCGTGATCGACGGAAGCCGTCGAAAGACCGTGGAAGGTCGTGGCTTCGAAAAGCTCCAGCGTGCCTTCGCTGCGGCCGGCAAGCGCGGAAATCAGCACATCGCGCGGGCGGACCCGGCGATAGAGCGCGCCCAGAGAGGCCTGCGGTTCGACCACCAGACCATGCCAGCCGCGCTCGTAGAAGAAGAACGAGACATTGTCGGCAATGGCATGCCCGCCGCCGACATCAATGTAGAAGCCACTGGCCTGCCCCGCAAAAAGCCGGGACAGCACCATATCTTCCATGTTCTGGGCGTAGGACAGCATGGGCGGCTCCGCTTTATCAACGACTTTGCTTGAACAGCAGTGACCATGCCAAGTCCAGCACCCAAATCCACCTGTTGACTCCACCCGTTCGCCCCTCCACCTTCTCAGCCATGTTTTTCTCTGCCGGGAGGGCTTCCATGCGTCTCAATCGTCGTCATTTCGTTGCCGGTTCTGCCGCCGCGCTGGCACTGCCGTCCGGCGTCCGCGCGCAGGCCGGCCCCATCCGCATCGGCGAGATCAACAGCTACACCGCGCAGCCCGCGTTTCTGCGGCCCTATCGCAATGGCTGGGAACTGGCGGTGGATCAGGTGAATGCGGCGGGCGGTGTGCTGGGGCGCAAGCTGGAAACCGTCTTCCGCGATGATGGCGGCAAACCGGAAGATGCCGTGCGGCTCGCGGGCGACCTGATCAATGCCGAGAAGGTGGACCTGCTGTCGGGCGGATTCCTCTCCAACGTCGGCCTGGCGATTGCAGATTTTGCCAACCAGAACAAGCGCTTGTACGTGGCTTCCGAACCATTGTCCGATGCGCTCGTCTGGGGTAAGGGCAACCGCTACACGTTCCGCCTGCGCCCTTCCACCTACATGCAGGCCGCAATGCTGGTGGAGGAAGCGGCCAAGCTTCCGGCCAAGAAATGGGCAACGGTTGCTCCAAACTACGAATACGGCCAGTCCGCCGTGAAATGGTTCAAGGAACTGCTGAAGGCGGCGAAGCCCGATGTCGAATTCGTGGCCGAGCAGTTCCCGGCCCTTGGCCGTATCGACGCGGGTGCCACGGTGCAGGCGCTGGAAGCGGCCAAGCCTGATGCGATCTTCAACGTGACGTTCGGAGCTGACCTCATCAATTTCGTGCGGCAGGGCAACACGCGCGGCCTGTTCGAAGGCCGTCTTGTCGCCAGCATGCTGACAGGCGAACCCGAGTATATGGACCCGCTGGGGGCCGAGACGCCGGTTGGCTGGATCGTCACGGGCTATCCGCATCAGGAGATCAACACTCCCGAACACACCAGGTTCCGCGATGCTTACAGGGCGAAGTTCAATGATTATCCGCGCCTCGGCTCGGTCGTCGGGTACGACACGGTTAACGCCATTGCTGCGGCGATTACGAAGGCGGGCACGACCGACAATGAAAAGCTGATCGACGCGATGAAGGGGCTGAAGTTCTCCTCACCCTTCGGTCCGGTGGAGTTTCGCGCTGTCGATCACCAGTCAACGCTGGGCGCATTCGTCGGCCGCACGGCCGTGAAGGATGGCAAGGGCGTGATGGTCAACTGGCGCTACGCCGATGGCGCGAAGTATCTGCCATCGGATGCTGTGGTAAAGACGCTGCGCCCGCAGTGAGCATTGGGCTCGGGTCCCTTCCTTCTCCCTCGGGAGAAGGTGTCAGGCCTTGCCTGACGGGTGAGGGCAGACCACCAGACGTCGGGATTTACCCTCATCCGCTCGCCATCCGGCGGGCACCTTCTCCCAAGGGAGAAGGATAGAGCGCTCAATGGATTTCCTCCTCATCCAGACCCTGAACGGCCTCGCCTCGGCCTCGTCGCTGTTTCTTGTAGCGTCGGGGCTGTCGATCATTTTTGGTGTCACCCGCATTGTGAAT
>JANMFA010000567.1:0-5282 GCA_031377545.1 Hyphomicrobiales bacterium
ACGATCATGATCGGCACCTGCACCACGGCGAAAAACAGCGTGTTCCACAGGCCGGTCCAGAACGAGAAACCCGCTACAGGGCAGGTCTTGGGATCGAGGTAGCTCGGGCAATTCAGCAGTTCACGGAAATTCTCCAGCCCCACATATGGCCGCTCGGCGAGAATGGCCGAAGTGCCGCCGGTGAAGGCGATGTAGAAATTGAGGATCATCGGCCAGAACGAGAACAGGCCGAAGACCAGAAGGTTAGGCACCAGAAATACATAGGCCATCTTGTTGGCACCGATGTGCTTCTGCAGGGCGCGGAAGGGACCGTCGAGGAGGTCGCCCAGGGTTGCCCAAGCCCATCCTATCGGACTGGTTGCTGGTGCTGCAGTTTGCGCTACCGGTGGTTGTGTTGAAATGCCACTCAAATGCCTGTCCCCCAACATCCCTCATGCTGGCGTGCGCGGCTTCGACCGCTCGCACTCAGGACAAGGTGGCTTCGTGAATTGCAAGAATAGCTTGGCAGAGGCGAGCCGGAGGTGATGCCCCCGGCCCGTCGCTGGGCTATTTTTTGACAGCGTTGTCGATCTCCTCCTGCACCTTGGCGTAGGCCTGCGCTGTCGTCAGCGTGCCGGTGATGGCCTGCGCCACGTAGTTCACTGTTGCGTTGAAGATCGCGACGTTGCGCTGATAACCCTGGAGCTGATGCGCGACGGGCGAGATCTTGGCGAAATCAGCCGTGAATTGCTTAAGCGCCGCCTGCGTGGCCGGGCCGACGTCCTTGCCGTAGGTCAGGCCTTTTTCGGCCAGGCCCTTGTGAGCGGGGATCTGCACCGTGCGCTCATAATACTCCTTGAGGATCGGCTCGGAGACCAAGAATTCCATGACCTTGCCGACTTCCGCAGGGTGCTTTGTCGACTTGAACGCCACCATGGCCGCACCGCCCGGCATGGCCGAGCAACCGGCAGGGCCGCAAGGCTGGGCTGGCACAACCCATTCGAACTTGTCGCCAATGTCCGACTGGAACTTCTGGATCATCCACGAGCCGGCGATATGCATCGCGACATCGCCATTGATGAACATGTCGCCCGCGTTCTTCCACTTGGCTCCGGCTGCACCGGGCCAGAGATCCTGCGGCATCAGACCGTCCTTGTGCCACTGGATCATGCGCTCGGTCATCGCCTTGAAGCCATCATCGACCACGGCGCTTGGATTGCCCGAAGCGTCAAAATACTTTGCGCCATAGGAAATCGCAGGACCGGCGAAACGGTGGCCTGTGCGGTCCATCACCATGCCGGCGTAAACCTTCAGCTTTTTCTGGACCTCGCCCGTGGCCTTGGCCCAATCGTCCCATGTCGCGCCTGGAGCAGGCATCTTGACACCGGCCTGATCGAACATCGTCTTGTTGACATACGGACCAGTGACGGTGAGCTGCGTCATCCAGCCATAGATTCCCTTGTCATCATTGCCCACCCGCATCCAGGGCAGGGTCGTTCCGAAATTGGCATCCCAATTCGCTGCGTTGATGTGGGGGCGAAGGTCCAGATAGTACTTGTTGAGGCCGGCCAGGTTGGTCACGCGCGCCATATCGGGCGCCTCGCCGCCCTGCAGGCGGGTTTCCAGCTGCTCGCGGATGACCGCGAAGCCGACCTTGTCGACCGTGACCTTGATGGTTGGATTGGCTTTCTCGAAGCGGTCGAGCATGTCGCGCGCCACGTCGCACTCGTTCGCATCGGCGTAGCAGAGATACCTCAGGTTGACCGTCTGGGCCGAGACCGACGCATTCAACGCCGCCATCGACGCCGTGAGCCCAAACGCGAAAAGACCCGCCTTGCGGAAAAGACCGTTCATCATGACTTCCTCCCAGTAGCCCTTGTTGACGGGCTTGACCGTAGCTTGCCCCAGAACCGCCGTGACCGGCAAGACCCTTGAAACATCTCATTAGAAACATCTTGGCAAACGTTTGCCAAACATGTCAAGCTCCATTGGTTGATGTGGAGCCGGGGCGTCGTTCCGGTTTTGGGGCCCAGTTGGACGGGGAAGCCGTATGCTCAGATCACCATTGGCTCGGGTGTCTCTGTCCAGTATTGCTGGAGAGGCCGGCGTTTCCATCTCCACCGTTTCACGGATCGCCAACGGTCAGTTGAACCGCGCCAATCCCAAGACCGTCCAGCGCGTCCAGACACTGATCGAGTCGCGCGGATACAGACCCGACAACATCGGTCGCTCGCTGCGCTGCGGCGAAAGCCGTATCGTCGCCATGCTGGCTCCCAACCTTAACAATCCTGCGATGGGTGCCATCGCGACCTCGACGGAGGTTGCGCTCAGGAAAGCGGGCTATGTCATGATCCTGTGCGACACCCATGACGAGCCTGCCCTTCAGGACGAATACCTGATGGCGATGCGCGCCCAGTCGGTCCAGGGATATGTTGTGGTGTCGGCGTTCCAGAGTCCGGTTCTCACCAATTTCATCGACAGGGGCGAGTCGCTGGTCCTCGTCGGACGCCGCCAGCAAGATGGTCGCAGGGCCGCTCCTTTCGTCGGCATCGATGATCATGCTGCAGGAGCAGCGGCGGCGGACTTTCTGCTCGATTCCGGCGTTCAGGAGCCTGCGGTGATCTACACGTCGTCGGCATCCTCGGTGATCGCCGACCGCGTTGCAGGGTTTCTTGGACGGACACGGGATCGCGGCGTTCCTGCGGATCGTGTTCGCAGCGCTTCGTCCGATCAGTTGCAGCATCTCTTTGCAGGTTATGAGGCAATGAAGCGCCTGACAGCCGATGGCGGCTGGCCTAGGGGACTGTTCTGCGTCAGTGACTTGATGGCCTATGGTGCCTATCGCCTCGCGGGCGAAGACGGCATCAAGGTGCCAGAGGATTGCCTGATGCTGGGCGTCGATGACAATCACCTCAATGCCTGGATCGCGCCGTGGCTGACGTCTGTCCATGTCCCTTATAGCGATTTCGGCAGTGCCGTGTTTGAACAGCTGGAAGCAATCTGGTCTGGCGCGCGCGCGCAGGAGCGCATTTTGCCGCACAGTCTGACAGCCCGCCCGCGCCTTACTGCGTGAATTGGAAGCCTCGCGAAAACATCCCTTTCCCTGATTTATCGCTTGCTTGCTCAGTGCTGCAGCGTTGAAAACGAAGGCCTCCGAAACGGAAGGGAGCGAGGAATGGCGTTCGACCGGTGGAAATCCAGCCTCCTTGGCTGCCTGTTCGCTGTTTCAGTCTGCCTGTTACCCGCCGTGCAGACCGGTGCGCAGTCCGTTGAAGCGCGGCCAGTGGTCGTCTTCGCGGCAGCCAGCCTGCAAAGCGCGCTGAATGCTGTCGCATCGGAATGGGGCAAGGAAACCGGCAAGCGTGTGGTTCTGTCGTTCGGAGGTTCGTCCGCACTTGCCCGGCAGATCGAACAAGGCGCGCCTGTCGACATCTTCGCATCGGCTGACCTTGAATGGATGGACTGGCTGCAGGAGCGCCGCGAGATCGTGGCCAGCAGCCGCCAGAATCTTCTGGGAAACAGGCTTGTGCTGATCACATCCAGCGACAACGCCAGCGCCCTGAAGATTGCCCCCGGTTTTCCGCTGGCGGAGGCTCTGGGCGATTCCCGTCTTGCGACGGCGAACCCGCAGGCTGTCCCGCTTGGCCGCTATGCCGAAGCGGCTCTGACGGCTCTGGGGATCTGGCCGCAAATACGGCCGAAGATCGCAGCTACCGACAATGCGCGGGTGGCGCTCGCCCTCGTGGCACGTGGTGAGGCACGCTTGGGCATTGTTTACGCAACGGACGCCCATGCTGAACCGCGCGTGCGGGTGATCGACACATTTCCGGCTGCGCTTCATCCCCCAATCGTCTATCCCTTTGCAATGACGGCGCGTTCGACGAATCCGGATTCCGCTGCGTTTCTGTCCTATATGAACTCGCCTGCCGCGCAGCGAATCTTCGAAGCCGAGGGCTTTAGATTCCTGCGCTGATTGGTGGTGTCCGGAGTGGAATGGTGGGTTTCTGGTCAATCTCGGCGGATGAATGGGTTGCCATCTGGCTCAGCCTTAAAGTGGCCAGCGTTGCGACGCTGGCAAGCCTGCCACTCGGGATCCTCACAGCGCTGGTTCTGGCGCGCAAACGGTTTCGTGGGAAAATCCTGCTTGACGGGCTGGTACACCTGCCACTCGTCCTGCCCCCTGTCGTGACGGGCTATGCGCTGCTGCTGCTGTTTGGACGCAAGGGTCCAATCGGCTCGTTTCTCGAGCAGACCTTTGGCATCGTTCTGTCGTTCCGCTGGACCGGTGCAGCCCTGGCCTGCGCCGTGATGGGGTTTCCGCTCATGGTCCGCGCCATACGGCTGACCATCGAAGCAATCGACCAGCGGCTTGAGCAGGCAGCGGGAACGCTGGGCGCGTCTCCGTTCTGGGTTTTCATGACCGTCACATTGCCTCTCGCCTTGCCCGGCATCATCGCAGGTGCGGTGCTGTGCTTTGCCAAGGCATTGGGGGAGTTCGGGGCCACCATCACCTTTGTCGCCAGTATTCCGGGCGAAACACAGACGATCCCCTCCGCCATCTATAACTACACGCAGACACCAACGGGCGATGCGGGCGCGATGCGACTGTCCATCGTCGCCGTGGTCATCGCGTTTGGCGCTCTGGTGGCATCGGAAATGCTGGCACGGCGCGTGGGCAGCAACAAGGCGCGCGTCGCATGATCCGCTTTGCCTGCACGCTTGGCCGACCCAACTTCACCTTCGATGCAGCGTTTGAAACGGGCGATGGCGTCACGGCACTGTTTGGTCCATCGGGCTCCGGCAAGTCGACGGCCATCAGATTGCTCGCCGGGCTTGAACAACCCGACAGGGGGACAATCACGATCAAGGATCGAACGTTGCTTGATACGGACAGGAAGATCATGGTTCCGACGCATCAGCGTCGCGTGGGACTTGTCTTTCAGGACCCGCAGCTTTTCCCGCATCTGAGCGTGCAGTCCAACCTGAATTACGGACGGCGCTTCACGCCCCGCGCGGAGCGAAGGATCGCCTTCGAACCGGTGGTGGAGGTGCTGGGGATCAGCCATCTTCTCACCCGCAAGCCCGACACACTGTCGGGCGGCGAGCGGCAGCGCGTGGCGATTGGCCGGGCGCTGCTGACCTCCCCTCGCCTACTGCTGATGGATGAACCGCTGGCCTCGCTCGATCAGGAGCGGAAGCTGGAAATCATGCCTTTCATCGAGCGCTTGCAGCGCGAGTTCCTGATCCCCACGATCTATGTCAGTCACGCCGTCGAAGAGGTGGTGCGGTTGGCTTCACGGGTG
>JANMFA010000582.1:0-5659 GCA_031377545.1 Hyphomicrobiales bacterium
AGGTGATCGACGGTGCGGTGGGCGGCCGGCTGATCGCGGCGGCGCGGGCGGGTGACCTGGCAGCGGCGACGGCGTTCCTCGACAGCGGGGCCTCGGTGAAGGCGGCGACGGGTCAGGGGCTGACGGCGCTGCACATGGCGGCTGCCTATGGGCATGGCGAAATTGTCCAACTGTTGATTGGCCGCAAGGCTTCCGTCGAGGCGCGTGACGAGCATGGCTCAACGCCGCTCTATCTTGCGGCACGATTGGGACATGCTGACGTGGCCGAAGTTCTGATCCAGTCAGGTGCTCCAGTTGATGGCGCAACGTTTCTGGGATGGACGCCCATGATGGCAGCCGCAACGGATGGCCACCTGCCTGTCATGCGACTTCTGCACAAGGCTAAAGCTTCGGTTCATGCGGCTGCACCCTTGACTGGCATCACGGCGTTCTCATGGGCCGCCGAGAACGGGAAGCGCGAAGCGGTTGATGCCCTGGTCGACTGGGGCGCTGATCCCTGCCCCAGACTGACTGATGGCCGCCCCGCCTTCCTTCGAGCAGCACATGCCGGGCATCCCGAAGTTGCCAATGCGGTTCTGGCCCATGCCTTGGCCAGATCAGACCACGAGGCGCGGCTTTTCGTAGGCGACCTTGACGATTCCTCCGCGCGCCTTTTGGCACAAGCGGCAAAGTCAGGCGACGCGTGCGAGATGGCGCGGCTGATAGCGAGCGGGACACTCGTCAATGGCAGCGACCGGTTCGGCCTGACGGCACTACACGCTGCGGCGACAGCCGGGCAATTGATGGTGATCAAGGCGTTGCTCCTGGCAGATGCCGAGGTTGATCAGCCTGACCGTTGCAGTGCGACACCACTGCTTCTCGCGGCATTGCAGGGGCGTGACGAAGCCATAGAACTGTTGCTGGAAGCTGGCGCTTCACCACATGTCGAGACCGCAGCCGGGCTCTCGCCGCTGACAGGGGCTGCGGTGGACGGCCACGAAGGCGCGCTTCGCCTGCTCCTTCCGCTCCTTGCGCATAGACCCGGCTTTACCGACCAAGCCGCAAAGGCCGAGGCCTTGGCGATGGGTAATGGTAGCCCGCGCGCCGCTGCGTTGATCCGCTCTTTCACCAAGGTTTCCATGCATAATGCAGCCGAGTCACGGCCTGATCCGCTTGTGTAAAAATTCGACACCGGATTGCAATCGGTTGGCCTTCTCCTGCGGCGTGAGGATGTACCGCCATTGTCTGTGAAAGCGAGAGACAGTCCGTAATGCCTGTGGTATGCGCCCCGTCACTTTTTCGCGGAACTGGAGTTGATTATTCTGAACCGCATTGACCGAATCCTGCGGGAATCAGGCCTGACTGGCCTCCTTCTACGTCCGCCTGTGCGGCTGGGAATTCAGCTCTGCAACGGGATTTCTGAAGCCCTGCGGCGGAGCCTTGCTGCCGTTCCGAGCCGTTGGCTGACTCCGGCCAACGTTGCGCGCAGGCTCGCTCCCAATTCGGCATTGCGGGGCAAGCACAGGGGAGAGCGCTGCGTGATCCTTGGCAATGGCCCCTCTCTCGCACGGACGGATCTGTCATGCATATCGGGTACGCCGCTGTTCACCTGCAACCAGGGCTATCTCTTTTCCGAAGAGCGGGGACTGAAGCCGACGTATCATGCCATGGTCGATGTCCTCTTTGCGCAACCTGAATACAGGGACATGCTGGCTGAGGTGATCTCATTGCAGGCGGTGCACGGGACCGTGTTCCTGACAGGAACCGAAGTTGCCGATGCGTTGCTCGCGGTCAAACCTGACCTTGCCGTGTTCCAGACACACCAGTTTTTGATGACCGACTATGTGACACGGCGCACCGATCGCCTGCCCGACCTTACGGAAAGCCAGTTTGGCTTTCTGTCAGTCATTCATCTGGCAATCCATTTCGCGCTCTATATGGAGTTCAAGGAAATCATTCTGCTGGGATGCGACATGGATTTCTTTCTCGATCCTGAAAAGCCCTTCGTTCACAGCTATGGTGTTGGCCGTTTTGGCGAGCCAGGCAAGAGCGCGAAGGAATTGTTCGACCGCGAACCGCTTGGTCTGATGGAATGGTGTGTCCGGGAGTTCCGCGGCTTTGACGAGTTGCGCAGGCTTGCAGAAGCGCAGGGCTGCAGGATCATCAATGCCGGAACGGGCGGCGCGCTCACGATCTTCGAGCGCGCGTCATTGCCGGACCTGTTCGGGTCAGGCGATGCGTCATGATGGCAGCCGCGGAGCACAGCGAGATCATGATGGATAGCGCGGACTCGTTGTCCGGGGCTGCATTCCTGCGCTCTGTTGCCGACGGCGTGGCAGCCTTGCCACCGACCGGTCTGGGCCTCTCGCCTGCGTGTATGGCATTCTTTGCGAGCGTGGCGGCAGCGCGCGAGGGGGGGGCTGCGGCGGGATGGGACAGGGTTTTTGAAGGCCAGCCCCGCGAACCGTCCGTGAAACTTCAGCGGCTCGTGCCAGGAGGTCTTGATGCGGCCGCCAAGTCCGGACAGTATTTTGTCGGGAAAGGCGATGTGCCACCGCGGGTCGATGGACCGGGGTTGACCATATCGCTTGCTGATCGACAGCGGACCCGTTTGGTTTTTCGCCAGCCCGCGGCAACGGATGAGCCGGATTCATTGTGGCTTCATCTGGCACTGACCTATCAGCCTGCAGGGCAAAGCGATCAGAATTTTGCGATCCGCGTGTTCAGTGGAGGTTCGCACGAGGAAACGATGATCCGCTTCCGCGATGGCGGGATCGTCCTGTTGCAACAGCTTTGGCTTGCTCTGCCGCAAGGTGACCGTCCGTTTGTTCTCAGCCTTGGGATCTGCAAGGGAGTGGCAACGGTATGGCTGAACGGTTGCCCGCGCCATACTGTTGCGGCACCGTTTGAATCAATCAGCGGTTTCGTGGTAGACCTGATGAGCCTGTCGGCGCGACGGTGTGGTGCCCGCGTCTTTGCGGCAAGTCTGCAGACTGGTGGTGCCCGTCCGGCCTGGGCCACTCAGGAGGATGAGGTTTTCCTGGCCGACGCCTTGCGCCAGGAAGCGCTTTCTGGATCGCGCCACGACCAGTGGCGAGCCTTTCAGGGCTTGGCGCGCGTGGGCAGCAAGCTTCCACCGGAGATCATCGGACCAGCCGTTGCGCACAATGCGGCGGAGGAACCCTTCATGCCGGAACTGGCGGCGCTGCTGGCACAAGCTGCGGGCAAGGTCTCCGGTGCTTCCGGATCAGCGCCAGGTGTGGATGGAACCATTGTCACCATGCCGGGGGCAGAGCTGCCGCAGCCTGTGGTGAAAATCGAGAATGTGTCCGTCACGCTCTCGTCCAATCCTGCAGATCATGCATTCTGGCCATCAGGTCAGGGTCCGCGGCGACAGGACATGAAGGTCGTGAATGGCGTCTCGCTCTCGGCCTATGAAGGTGATGTCATCGGAATTCTTGGCCGGAACGGCGCTGGCAAGTCCACATTGCTCAAGACCCTCGTGGGTGCGATGCCCATCTCGACCGGTCGGATCGAGATCGTCGGCAGGCCAGTACTGCTGCGCCCCGGAGCAGGCATGCAGCCTAACCTGACGGGCCGGCAGAACATCCTCAAAAGCGGCCTCTACATGGGATTGGCGCCAGCCGAAATCCGCGAGATGATGCCCGAGATCATCGCCTTCGCGGAGCTTGAAGATCACATCGACCGCCCCTTCAAGTACTATTCGGACGGCATGCGCTCGCGGCTGATCTTTTCGATCGCGACTGCCATGCCCTATGATATTCTCCTGCTCGATGAATTGCTGAGCGCCGGGGATATCGGTTTCCAGGCGAAGGTCACGGAGCGGCTTGACCGGGTGATCCAGAGGGCCAAGGTTCTTTTCGTGGTGCAACATACCTTCGATTTTATCGTCAGCCGCTGCAGCAAATGCCTCGTTCTCGACAAGGGAAATCCCGTTTTCTTCGGTGATCCGCAGATAGCGGCCGAGGTTTACCGCGAGAAAGTGTCATGAGGGTCAATTCTGCGAAAACCGGCACCGAGCCAAGGATTGTGATCACGCCGGAAGGTATGAGCGAGGTGATGGGTATCGGCTCGCGCACGGCCCGGCTGAAGCGGGAATTCGTCAAGGCATTCCGTCTGGTCGAGCTTGACCTGAAATCGCAGTCTTTCGGGCTTTACCTCGGCAATCTCTGGTTTCTGCTGGAGCCCGCGCTGCAGGCGGGAGCCTACTATTTCCTGCTGACCGTCGTGTTCCGGATGCAGGGGGCCGATGCGACATTCGCATTCTTCTTCATCGGCATCACGTTCTGGCGCATGCACGCGACCATAGTCACCAGCGGGCCCTATTTTCTGACATCGAAGGGCTATTCCTACATCGAGCAGGGACTCGGCCTGCAGCCGGCGATCCTGGAAACGCTGCTGTTCGAGCTGATCCTGCTGGCTCTCCGGCTGGTCGTTCTGGGTGGATTCCTGATCGCCATCGGACACAAGCCGATGTTTGCGTGGCTGTTGCTGATCCCGGTGATCGCGGTGCAGACGCTGTTTTCCATGAGCCTTTTCCTCGGGCTTGCCATCGTGGGTGCGAAGCTCAAGGACATCGGCAAGCTGGTCGGCCATGCGGTGTGGCTCTGGTGGTATCTCTCGCCGGGCCTCTACAGCCTTGGCCGCATCCCTGACTGGGCGCTGGTGATCTACCGTCTGAATCCCTTCGCCTATCTGATGCCGAGCTATCATGAACTGATTCTGCAAGGCACATGGAGCCAGACGAACATGCTGGGATGCCTCGTCGTCGGCGTGTTGTCCGGGCTGGCGCTGATGGTGGCTTACCGGCAGGTTTTCCGCTTCTCCTACAGACTGGTGCACCATGTGTGAGGGCAGGCCATGAGCCAAACGATCCCTCCGGTGAGCATCATCACGCGCACGATGGGCGAACGCCTGTTTCTACGGCGCGCGCTAGCCTGCGTGACCGCTGCTGCTCCGGTGGGGGCCGAATGGATCATTGTGGATGATTCTGGCGATGCGGATGCAGCGGTGTCCGATATCGCCGAGGCGGCTGCAAAGGCCGGGCTCAGCATGAAGGCGGTGAAAAGTGGGCAGCGCCACAGGTCGAAAGCGCTGAACGCAGGCGTCGCGGCAGCCCGTGGAACCTACCTGCATATCTTCGACGACGATGACACGATCCGCCCCGGCTTCTATCGGACCATGATGGCCAGGCTGGAGGCCAAGCCGGCGTTCGGTGCGGTGGCTGCACGCTCGGAAGCCGTCGCTGAAGCAACGGACGCGAACGGGCATCTGAAAGAAACGCGGCGTCGGCCGCAATTCCCCGAGCTTCAGGCCGTGACGCTGGCCATGATGGCGGTGCAGCAATGGACCCCGCCCGTCTCGCTGCTGTTTCGCCGGTCAGCCATGGAGGCGACGGGGCACTTCGATGAATCGCTGCCGGTTTGCGAGGATTACGATTTTCTCCTGCGTTTTCTGCTCATCCACGACATTGCATTGATCGATGAGGTTTTGTGCGCAGTCCATGCCCGCGCGCCGGATTCTGGCGGGTCCATGCGCAACTCGGAGGCGACACTCAACCATCCGGAGGTCGATGGAGCGTTTCGCAACGCCATGCTGCGCCGTTCGCTCAAGGATCCAACCGACCAGATTGGCCTGCTCCTGCTGCAGGGCGAGTTGG
>JANMFA010000583.1:0-3432 GCA_031377545.1 Hyphomicrobiales bacterium
CACCTTCAGCATCGTGCCGACGGACCACAAGGCGTTCGTGGAACGGCACCTGCTGATCGGCGAGGCGGCCATCGCGGCACGGGGCAACGCGAACACGGATCTGGCAGGCTTTCTCGACATCGCCCGCGAGAAGGACTGGCATATCGTCCACGCTCTCAGTGCTTCCGCGCCGCCTGCCGGTCGGGTGACGCGCGATGCGTTTGACCGGATCGCCGGCGAGATTGCCAGGACTGCACGCCAGCATCTCGGTTCCCTGCATGGCCTGGCGCTTGGCCTGCACGGCGCGATGGTGACGGACTTCGACGAGGACGGCGAGGGGGAATTGCTCACCCGCCTGCGCGCGATCGTGGGGCCCGGCATCCCCATTGCCATCACGCTTGATCCGCACGCCAATGTGACCGAACGCATGGTGGCGCTCTCCGACATTGTTGTTTCCTACAAGACCTATCCGCATGTCGATATGCGGGAGACGGGGCGCCATGCGGCCTCAATCCTTCACCGGGCCATGGTCGGCGAAATCAGGCCGAGGACCATACGGGTGCAGCGGCCCATGCTCGAGGAGGTGAACGGCGGGCGCACCGACGTCGGTCCGATGATCGCGCGGCTGGACAAGGCCCGCGCCCACGAGCGGGAGCCGGGCGTCTTTGCCGTCAGTGTCAATGGCGGCTTCGGGCTTGCTGACATTGCGGCGGTGGGTCCAACAGTGCTGGTCACGGCGCAGGGAGATATGGCTCCCCACCTGCGTGTCGCCAGCGAGATCGCAGATGATATCTGGGCATGGCGCTTCGACGTGATCAATCAGTACCTCAGCGTCGAGGCTGCAGCGGCGGCCTGTGCTGCCCATGACGGATCAGACGGGCCGATCATTGTCGCAGACTACGCGGACAATCCCGGCGGTGGAGCATATGGTGACGCTACCAATCTTCTGCGCGCCCTGCTTGAGGCCGGCGTGACGAATGCCTGCCTTGGTGCGCTCATCGATCCCGGCGCGGTACAGGAACTTGGCCGTCATGCCGTTGGAAGCATGGTGACGATCAGCCTTGGCGGCAAGACCGACCCGAGTTTCGGTGGCCCCCCTCTGGATGTTACAGGCACGTTGAAGCTTCTGAGCGACGGCCGCTATGTCGGCGATGGCCCCATGATTGGCGGGCTCGCCAGGAGCTTTGGCCCGACGGTGGTGCTCGAGGTCGATGGGATCGACATTCTGATCACAAGCCTGGCCGACCAGATCCTCGACCTGCAGCAGTTTCGCTCCTTCGGTATCAATCCGGCCACCAGGCGCGTGGTTGCCCTGAAGTCGATGCAGCATTTCCGCGCTGCATTCGAGCCGATCGCGGCCAAAGTCATCATCTGCGATAGTGGAGCGCTCGGTACACCGGATCTGCGGAAACTTCCATTCCGGAATGTCCGGCGACCGATCTTCCCGCTTGATTTCTGAGTTTCTGCGGTTTCTGGCCAATTCCTCAATATTGGCCAGGGTGATGCCCAGTTCTTTCGCGTTGATGATGGAAAGCGGTGACCGGTGGACGACGTCGCCCACTGATTGTTGGCCTGGCGGACCCACGCGCCCGCTGGATCCTTCGAGAGGTTTTCAGGCGGGACAATACATTCGTCGGACATCGGATACCCACAAGGTTTGACATGGAGCAGACAAACGGCGGAAACAGAGCCGTGTTTCTGTTTGCCCGGAGTATGTTTTGCCCTGATGTCCGCCTCTGCCGCCCATTCTGCTGCTGCCGCCCGTGTCCTGATCGTCGATGACGACGCTCAGATCCGGCAGCTGCTTGCAGGTTTCCTGAAGGAAAACGGGCTGGATGTTGCACTGGCCCGCGATGGCGTCGAAATGAGCGCTGTTCTCTGTAGCGAGGCCATCGACCTCATCGTGCTTGATCTGATGCTGCCGGGCGCAGGCGGCCTCGATCTTTGCCGGGAGCTTCGCCGTACCAGCAGCCTTCCGGTGATCATGCTGACCGCCAAGGGGGACGAGACGGACCGGATCGTGGGTCTGGAAGTCGGCGCGGATGACTATCTCGCGAAGCCCTTCAACCCGCGCGAATTGCTTGCCCGCATCAAGGCCGTGTTGCGTCGCAGCCAGGGCGAGAGCGGTGTGTCTCCGGCGCGCCGCAATGGCTACGCTTTCGACGGCTGGCGGGTCGATCTTGCGCGCCGCGAGCTGATCAACCCGGAGGGCGCGCTCGTCGAGCTGTCCGGTGCCGAATTCGACCTCCTCATCGCCTTCATGGAGAGCCCAAACCGTGTGCTTTCACGTGACTGGCTTCTGGAGGCGGCCCGGAACCGCACGTCGGATGTCTTCGACCGCTCGGTGGACGTGCTGGTGAGCCGCCTTCGCCGCAAGATCGAGCAGGGCGGAGAAGGCCCGATCGTGATCAAGACCGTGCGCGGCGCGGGCTATCTTTTCATGCCCAAGGCGACTCGCACATGAGGGAATGGCTCAGGACCTTCAAGCTGGATACGCTCACCAACCGCACGATCCTGCTCATGCTGATTGGCATCGGTGTGGTGCATCTGGCCAGCCTCTATGCGTACCAGATCGCACTGGACCGCGAGGCGTCTGTCGCGAGTGATACGCGGCTTGCAGACCGGCTGCTGACCATCAAGCGTGCGGTCATGCGTGTGGTGCCTGCGGAGCGCGAGCCGGTCGCCCATGAGCTTTCCGGTGGACCCATCGAGGCGCATTGGAGCCGCAACGAGCATGCCGTGGCTGGAGGCCCTGGTTCGTCGGACTGGGAGGGCTTGCGCGCCAAGCTGATCGAGCTTGCACCGGAACTTGCCGCGAACCAGATCATCATTGGGGCAAACCGGAAGCTCGAGAGCGATCCGCATCTGGCATTGATTTCGCTGCAGCTGCCGGACAACAGCTGGATCAACGTCAGTGTCTTCTCGCGCCTGACACCGTCATCGAGCAGCCATGGCACGGTGCTCTCCACCAGCCTTATGGCGCTTGGCGTCATCGGTTTCTCAATCCTGCTTGTGCGCTGGATGACACGTCCGCTGCAAACCTTTGCCATTGCCGCACAACGTCTCTACAGGAGCGCAGATCACGCCCGCGTTCCCGAGGACGGCCCACGCGAGGTGCGCGAACTGGCGAGCGCCTTCAACGAGATGCAGACGCGCATCAAACGCCTGATCGATGACCGGACACAGGCGCTGGCGGCGGTGTCCCACGACCTCAAGACGCCGCTGACGCGGTTGCGCCTGAAATCCGAAGGCCTGCGGGACAAGGCGCTGTCCGCATCGATCCTGAGCGATCTTGCCGAGATGGAGGAGATGCTTGACCAGACTCTGGCGTTTCTCAGCGGTGACAAAACCGACGAAGCCATGCGACCCCTTGATCTGGCGGCCCTGATCCAGACGCTGGCGGATGAAGCAAGTGATGCGGGCGCCGATGTTTCGGTCACGGGCGTCGGACGT
>JANMFA010000627.1:0-3286 GCA_031377545.1 Hyphomicrobiales bacterium
TCGTAGGACGGCGGCGGGTGGTCGATATGGGCCATCAGCGGCATGCCGACCTGTTCGGCCACCTGCAAGGCCATATTGAGCGGTGCGGTGCCCTGATCGCCGGATGAATGCCTGCCCACGCGCACCTTGATACCGACGATGAGATCGCGGTTGGCGTCCGCCACCTCGGCACATTCTGCGGGCGCCATCATGCGGATATCCTCGCTCTCGCCCACCATCACGGTTTTTGAGAAACCGAAGATGCCGGCGAAGGAGACGTGGAGATAGGCGAGGATGCGCGCATCCGAACGCTCGATCACATGCTTGCGGAAGCCCAGCCAGTTGCCAGGCCCCGCGCTTCCGGTATCCACGGATGTCGTGACGCCTGATGTGCGGGCGAACTTGTCGGGGTCGATGCCCAGCGACGTGCCACCCCAATAGACATGGGTATGCATATCGATAAGGCCCGGCGTGACGATATAGCCAGAGACATCCCGGACTTCGGTGCCAGGCCCCTTCAGCGGGCTGGATGTCAGGTTGGGCTTGCACGCCGCCACCTTGCCACCGGTGAAGGCGACATCCATGACGCCGTTGATTTTCTGCGACGGGTCAATGACATGCCCGCCCTTCAGGATGAGATCAAAGGTCATGGTCGGCGTATCCCCCTGCAAGTGCGGGGAGGATATTGGACGCGAACGGGGGGATTTGGAAAGGGGTAAAGTGCGGCCCGCCATCCTTCCCCCCACGGGGGGAAGGAAGAACGCAGGCAATCACTCCGCCGCTTCCACCCGCTTCACCGGTCCGCGCGACGCCCGCTGCCGCTTCAGCAGATCCGCCACAAGAAACGCCATCTCGATCGCCTGCTCGGCGTTGAGGCGGGGATCGCAATGGGTGTGATAGCGGTCGGCGAGATCGATGTCGGTGATGGCGCGGGCACCGCCCGTGCATTCCGTCACGTTCTTGCCAGTCATCTCCAGGTGGATGCCGCCGGCATAGGTGCCTTCCGCCTCATGCACGGCGAAGAAGTTCTTCACCTCGCCGATGATGCGGTCAAAGGGCCGTGTCTTGTAGTTGTTGCCCGAGGTGATCGTGTTGCCATGCATGGGATCACACGACCACACGACCGAGCGGCCACCAGCCTTCACAGCGCGCACGAGGCCAGGCAGGTTCTCGAAGACCTTGTCACTGCCGAAACGGCAGATCAAGGTCAGCCGTCCTGCCTCGTTCTCCGGATTGAGGAGGTCGATCAGCTTCATCAGTTCATCGGCCTTGAGCGACGGGCCGCATTTCAGGCCGATGGGGTTCCGGATGCCGCGGAAATACTCGACATGGGCATGGTCGGGCTGGCGCGTGCGGTCGCCGATCCAGATCATGTGGCCGGATGTGGCGTAATGGTCGCCGGAGGTCGAATCCACCCGCGTCATCGCCTGTTCGTAGCCCAGCAGCAGCGCCTCGTGGCTGGTGTAGAAATCCGTGATGCGCATCTCCGGATGAATCTCCGGATCGATGCCGATGGCGCGCAGGAAATCGAGGCTTTCGGTGATCTTCTCGGCCAGTTCACGGTATCGGCCGCTCGATGGCGAGTCTTTCACGAAACCCAGCATCCACTTGTGAGCGTTGTCGAGGTTGGCGTAGCCGCCTGTTGCAAACGCGCGGATGAGGTTCAGCGTCGCCGCCGACTGGCGATAGGCCATCAGCATGCGCTGCGGATCCGGCGTGCGGCTGGTCTCGGTGAAGTCGATGTCGTTGATGATGTCGCCGCGGTAGGAAGGCAGTTCAACGCTGCCCTGCTTCTCGATATTGGACGAACGCGGCTTGGCGAACTGCCCTGCGACTCGGCCCACCTTCACGACGGGCGAAGCTGCAGCATAGGTCAGCACCACGGCCATCTGAAGGAAGACGCGGAAGAAGTCGCGGATGTTGTCGGCTGAATGCTCGGCAAAGGACTCCGCGCAATCCCCGCCCTGCAGCAGGAACTGCTCGCCCGCCGCGACCTTGCCCAACGCCCGCTTGAGCTTGCGCGCCTCGCCTGCAAAGACCAGCGGCGGAAACCCGGCAAGCTGCTTCTCCACGGCCTCGAGGGCAGCAGCATCGGGATAAAACGGAACCTGTGCCACAGGTTTGTTTCTCCAGCTCGATGGGGTCCAGCGTTCGCTCATGGGTCTCACTCCGCCACGGTGTTGAAGCGCGGCCAAGCCTCCTGTTGGGGTTAAAAGCGGGTGCTTTTAATCACGAATGCGCCGGATCGCCAACTGGCTTTGCCGAAAACGTCTTCACGCCCCAGATGACGCCCGCGATCAGGAGCGCGCCGCCGGTCCATTCCGACGCATGCGGCCAGCGGCCCTCGAAGGCGAATCCATAGATCAGGGCGAACAACGTTTCTGCGACAATGAGCTGTGCGGACAGCGCCAAAGGCAGCCTGTGCGACGCCAGCGTCCAGAAATACTGCGCCACCCAGGACGCGATGACACCGGTCAGCAACGCCCAGAAGATGAGCCGCATTCCGGCATCGCCAGCAAAGCCAAGCTCCGGGATCCTGCTCCAGCCCATCAGCGGTGCGAAGATGAGCAACGGAAGGGTGCCCGCCGCCGCGCCCAGGCCCTGCAGGCTGGTCCAGCCCAGCACGGACGGCGGGTTTTTGCCCCGCATCGCCCGCGCATTGGTGATGGCATAGAGGAACCAGACGACCAGCCCGGCCAGCGCCAGCAGGAAACCCATCAGGATGTTCTTCTGCGCGGCAGCCGAACCGGCGGCCTGGATCGTCGCGATATTGACGACCACGAGGCCTGCCGCGATCAGCAGCAATGGCCCTGCAAGGGCACGCCACCGCACGTTGCGATCCTGCCAGTTCCCATAGATCGCCAGAACAAGCGGCAATCCGCCAATGACCAGCGGCGCAATGGCCGGTCCGGCGAGGCTGACCGAGAAGGCCACGCAGATGTAGTAGATCACGAAGCCGGACAGCCCGAGCCACAGCGCCAGCAGCATGCGGCGCGGCGTCATCGGCCCTGGGCGGAAGCGCTTGTGGAGCGCCATCAGCACCAGCGAGGTCATGCCGAAAGCCAGATAGCGCAGGATGGCGAGATCAATCTCGGAATAGGGCGCGACAGCGCGGGGCGCGACGAAGGTCAGGCCCCAGAGCGCGCCTGCGGCGAGACCTGCGAGAATTCCAGTGAGCATAAGTCCATTGACATCCAGCGGCGCGTTTTTCCCCTCTCACCTTGCGGGAGAGGGTGGCATGCGGAACGCATGACGGATGAGGGGTTTCTCAGTTCTGACGGGTCAATGCGACCCCTCACCCGTCATG
>JANMFA010000077.1:0-3404 GCA_031377545.1 Hyphomicrobiales bacterium
AAAGACCCAGTGCACGGCACCGTCTGGGCGAACCACGCGGTACTCGATCGCATATGGCGCCGGGTCGTCGACACGAATGGCCGCGGCCATCGCGTCCATCACCCGGGGACGATCATCCGGATGAATCAAGGCGACGGCCCCGGCGTAGTCCACAGCCCCGGGTGACCCGGTGAAGATGACATAGAAACGCTCGTCTGCCGTGAGCGTGGATCCCCTCGGATCGAAATTCCACGCACCGAGTTCGGCCGCTTCCAGCGCCAGGCGGCGCCCCTCTTCGCTCGCCCGCAGCGCGGCTTGCTTTTCCTTGGAGTGCGTGACGTCTCGAAAATAAACGGAAAGTCCGGTGGCCAGTGGAAAGGCGCGCACGTCGTACCAGCGGCCATGGTCGGGATAGAAAGCGTGAACGGACTCGGCCTGCTTGCTGGCTGCCACGCGGCGAAACGCCTGGTCGAAGGCCGATCCGGGAAATCCGGGGTAGGCCTCCCACACCACGCGCCCGAGCAAGGCCCCTGGCTTGCAATCCAGAATCTGCTCGGCTGCCGGGTTGACGTAAACGAAGCGCCAGTCGTGGTCGAGCGCGAAAAAGCCGTCGGTGATGCTTTCGAGAATGGTTTGGCTGCGCCGTTCGCTCGCCCTCAATTTCTCTTGGACCTGGAAGCGGTCGGTGATGTCGATGTGGACGCCGACCCACTCCACGATGTCACCGTCGCGCATGACCGGCACCGCGCGGATGGAAAAGTGCCGCCAAGCACCGTCGTGCCGGCGCACCCGGTGCTCCATCTCGAACATTCGCTTGGCGGCCACCGCTTCGTTCCAGGCGTCGATGGTCGGCTGCGCGTCGTCGGGGTGGACGGCAGATGCCCAACCGTAGTCTTGGTAGGCGTCTTCCGACTGGCCGGTCAGCTCAGCCCACCCGGGCTGCACACCCTTCATCCGACCCGACGCGTCATTGGTCCACATCACGCCCACCGCGGCCACGGCAGCCCGAAACCTGGCCGCACTCAACTGGGCGTGAAACGACGGAAGATCGTCTTCGATGGCCTGGCTCATGTTGCAGTGCTGCTCTCGAAACGAATCTGTTGATCGGTCACTTGCTTGCTTTTGCAGGGGTCTTCGGGTCATTGTGCGTTAACGGACACAACAGCCCGTACGCCAGGACCTGCGCCCGGCTACAGCGGCCCTGGACTGATGACGGTGCGGGCCCGCCCGATGCGCTTGGCCTCGTAAAGGGCGCTGTCCGCCCGCTCGATGACAAGCTGCAGCGGCTCGCCGCCACCGGCCTGGGCGACACCGCCCGAAAACGTGTATGTCACAGAGCCCTCGGGTTCCAGCGTGCGGTGCACGCGGTCCAGCACCGTTTTGGCCTCCGCCAGCGCAGTGCCTGGCATCAGCAGCAGGAATTCCTCGCCGCCCATCCGACCCAGCATGTGGGGCGGGCGTATCTGCTGGTTGACATGCGTGCAGAACGCGCAAAGCACGGCATCGCCCATGCGGTGCCCATGGGTGTCGTTGACGGCTTTGAAATGATCCAGATCGAGAATCGCCAGACTGAGGGGCTGCGAGTTTCGGCGCCGATCGACAAGGGCAGCTTCCGCCAGTTGCATGATGTGCCGTCGGTTAGAAACACCGGTCAATGGGTCGGTGTGCGCTTGCTGTAACGCTGTGCTGTGCGCTTCGCGCAAGGCCATGGCCAAGGTCTGGTTCGCCTGAACCAGCTCCTCGAGTTCGGCATTGCGCTCGCGCAGCGCTTGGCGCTGCCGATACAGCTCGACGAAAACCTGCACCTTGCTTTGCAGCACTTGGGCATCCACCGGATTGGATAGAAAATCGACAGCACCGGCGTCATAGCCGATGAAATTGCGGGCGAAAACGTCCGATTCGCCGGTGATGAAGATGATGGGCACGCTGCGTGTCTGATCATTGCGGCGCATCCACTCAGCCAGTTCGTAGCCGTTGGTGACCGGCATGCGCACGTCGATGAGCGCCAACGCGACCTCTTGGTGCCCCAGCAGCTTTTGTGCAGCCAACGCGGAGTTGGCCGTCAGCACAATGACGTCAGGTTGCACCAGGAAATCGTGGGTGGCCTGAAGGAGATCCTCTGAATCGTCCACCAACAGGATGCTGACTGGCCTTGCATTCACGGTGCGGGCTTCAGGTTTTCATGCGCGGGGCGATCTGGCCCAGTGCTATGGCCAGCACCGCGCCGCCCAGCATCTTGATGATTGGCGGATGCTGGGCGCCGTACGACCCCACGCGATCCAGCACGCTGGGGTCGCATTGCTGAGCGGCGGTCGCGATCACCTTGAGCTGCTCTATGCTGACCTGCGCCACGTCGGCAGCAGCTGCCTGGGCGGCTGCTGCTGCGCTTGGCCCATGCATGAAGCGCCCGCGCGCGCCGGCGGCAATGGTGGACGGGAGGGTCGGCCCCACCGCGTTGGCAAGCTGTCCCAGCAAGCCTGCTGTCTGTTGCAGGTTGGAATGTCGCCCAAACAGGCGGGACGCCATGTCGCCAAAGAACGGCGTCGGGTCAGATTGAAGCGCTTCGGCGAGCCCGCTGGCCAGCGTTGAGGCTGGCACCTGGCTCACGACTTCATCGAAGTCCTGGCGTGTGTCATTGGGCCGTTCGGGATAACAGTTCAGTCTGTCCATGACGCTCAGGGTGTGCTCCAAGATGGGAAGTGCGATTTTGCGAGGCCGGAACAGTCGTCAAAGCGGACGGCCGCGGCCCGGCGGATCGCATCACCTGCCACGCCTGGAGAGTGGGTTGACCACGGCCAGCAGGATCACGGCGCCCAGCACAGCCACCGCCAGCCCGGCAACACTGAAGTCGTTGGCGTTGATGGTGCCCGTACCCGGCATGGGGGCCAGAAGCCAGCCACCCAGCATCGCGCCGGCAATGCCGGTGACGGTGTGCGGGAACACGCCTTGCTGGGCGTCTGTTTTCATGATCATGCTGGCGACCCAGCCAAGCGGACGACCAATGACCGCAGCCAAATGATGAAGTTCATGTCGCTGTTCTCGCGGCGTAGAGAAGAAAGTACGGTAAGGCGCAGACTTGTCCGGCGCGTAGGAGCACTCGCCGCCTCCATGTCGTCACAACGCGCAATTTGTTCGTCGGCCACCAGCCCCGACGTTTTGCTCTCTCATTCCGCGCAGGATGGGTGCGCAGTCCATGCGCGGCACAAGAATGGTCATCCCCGGCTCAGCCAAGCGCGCCCCGTCCTCAGTGGGAGAAACGTCGAACATGATCTCAAAGATTCGGGACGGATGGCTCAAGAAAAAAGCCCCTCAAATCAATGACTTGAGAGGCTGATGTCTGGTGGGCGGTGCAGGGTTCGAACCTGCGACCCCTGCCGTGTGAAGGCAGTGCTCTACCGCTGAGCTAACCGCCCGGAAAACGTGGT
>JANMFA010000006.1:0-8045 GCA_031377545.1 Hyphomicrobiales bacterium
CGATCAGGCCCATTTCCTGCAAAGCCTGCGGCCATGCCGTTCCAGCGATGGCGAGAAAGTCCCGTGTCATCGACCAGTAGGCATCGAACTGCCCCTGCGTCAGATTCTTGACGCGTCGCCAATCCACCCCCTCGATGGCAAACTCGTCGATCAGCGTGGCAAGATCGCCCGAGAGGGCAAAGCTGTCGGCAAAGCCTCCGCCAATCGTGAAGCCATCGCCCACCGCCGCCAGTTCCGCCATTCCGCGACTCTTGCGCCACCGCTCGATCAGGGTGGTGAGCTGCAACCGGCGCTCCAGATCGCCGATGGCAGGGGGCAGGTTGCCGCCATCGGCGAAAGCGACGCCCGCGAGAATGGCCCGTTCTTCCAGATCGGAAGGATCACCCAGCGGAATGATGCGCGGCAGGAGCACCGCGCGGGGCTGCAAGGCTTCCGCGAAAGCATGGGCCAGAGCACGCGCGGCACGGCGCGTCGGCACGTAGATCGTTGCCGCCGAATAGTCACGGTCTCCGGCAGGAAAGCGGATGCCGAGGCTGCCATCCCTGCAGGCCGTGACAAGAGTTTGAAGGAACGGCGCACCCGGTGCGACCGTCTTGACGTTGGCGCGGCCCAAGGCAGGTGCCGGGACTGTCACCGCAGGCTCCGCTCGATCACCGCTTCGGCCTCTGGAATGGCATCGGGCGTGCCAACATGCATCCATGTGCCATCAAGCCGCAGCCCATGCAGGCGGCCCTTTTCGGCGGCTTCGTCAAACAGCCGGTTCAGTGAGAAGACATCCGGCCTGCCCGTGAACAGTTCTGGCTTCCAGATGCCTGCGCCCGCATAAACGAAGGGCGTGATCTCGCTCTTTCCCGCACGGCGAAGGGTACCCTGCTGATCCATGGCGAAATCGCCCCGGTTGCCCCATCCCGTTGCATTGGAGGAATGGGCGAGCAGCAGGAGGATGTCCATGGTCTGCGGGTCAAAGGCCTCGCGCAGCAGTGACAGAGCTGGCCGGGGGCCCTCGATCCAGATCGCATCGGCGTTCAGGATGAAGAACGGTCCTTGGCCCAGATGCAGCAGCGCCTTCTTGACTCCCCCGCCGGAATCCAGAAGGCCGCCGCGCTCGTCCGACACCGTGATGCGCGGCGCTTGCACCGCCCTCACATGGGCCTCCATCTGATCCGCAAGATAATGCACATTGACGACGGCGTCCGTTACGCCGCCTTCCCGGCAATAGCCGAGGATGTAGTCCACCAGCGCCTTGCCGCCGACCTTGATCAACGGCTTGGGCATGGTATCGGTGATGGGCCGCATGCGCGTGCCGAGACCAGCGGCCAGAATCATCGCGTGGGTGAGCGGGCGGGCGTCTTCAACCATCGGCATTCACCCGAAAAGTTCCGTCTGGGGTTTGGATTCCTGAGACACAGAGTCCGGGGGCTTCGGCTTGGTAGCTTGCGGCTTTCCGCCAACGACTGCCCCGAATCGTCCATCCGCGACCTGCACGGTGATAACGCTGCCTGGTGCGGCTGCAGCAACGCTGCGAAGCGGCTGGCGTTTCTCATCAAGCACGAGTGCAAACCCGCGCGCCAGCACGCCTTCGTAGCTATAGCCCTTCAGCAACTTGGCCGCGTTGTCGAGCCGGTCGCTGCGGCGCTGGATCTGACGTCGAAGGGCCATGGCCAGACGGCTGTCGAGACCTGCAATTTTCTCGCGTTCGCGGCTGATGTCGGTCATGGCCCGCGACAGTCGACCACGCAGTGCATTCACCAGCCGGTCCGCCACGGAATCAAGCTTGCCGCGCCGCCTGGCAAGTTCAGAACGGGGTGATTTGCTTTCCAGCCGGTTGGCCAGCCGCGACAACGCAATGCGGCGACGGTCCAGCCCCGCCTTGAGGCCGGACGGCAGTCGCTGGCTCGCCACGTCAAGCCGTTGTCGTGGTACCGCCAGCAGAGTTTCGGGCGTCGGCAGGGCGCGAGCCGTGGCGCGCAGTTCTGTTTTTCGCCGCTCGACCAGCCGCCGCAGGCCACCGTCCAGACGCGCACCGAGATCGCCCGTGGTCGCCAGCAGTTCAGCCCGCACCGGCACGATCATCTCCGCCGCACCCGTGGGCGTCGGCGCGCGCAGATCAGCCGCATGGTCAATCAGCGTCGTATCGGTCTCGTGGCCGACCGCCGACACCAGCGGAATATCGCTCTCGGCAGCGGCGCGCACCACGGCTTCGTCGTTGAACCCCCAGAGATCCTCCAGCGAGCCGCCGCCGCGTGCCACGATGATGACATCCGGTCGCGGAATCGGCCCGCCAGCCTTGATCGCGTTGAAGCCCCGGATGCCCGCCGCCACCTCGGCAGGGCTCGATTCTCCCTGCACACGCACCGGCCAAACCAGCACATGCAGGGGGAACCGATCCTCGATGCGGTGGATAATGTCGCGGATCACTGCGCCGGTCGGGGATGTCACCACGCCGATGACCGCGGGCAGATACGGCAGCATCTGCTTGCGCGCAGGATTGAAAAGCCCCTCCGCCGCGAGGCGCTTGCGACGCTCCTCCAGCTGCGCCAGCAAGGCGCCGACACCGGCGGGCTCCATGGATTCCACAATAAGCTGGTACTTGGAAGAGCCCGGAAACGTCGACACCTTGCCAGTGGCGATGACCTCCAGCCCTTCCTCAGGCCGGGTCTTCATGCGACCGAAAACGCCTTTCCAGATCACGGCATCGATCTTGGCGGAGTGGTCCTTCAGGCCGAAATAGACATGACCGGAGGCCGACGGTCCGCGATATCCTGAGATTTCGCCGCGCACCCGCACATAGCCGAACGCGTCCTCGACCGTGCGCTTGATCGCACCGGCGAGGTCGGAGACCGAGATTTCGGGCAGGTTGTTCGTCGTTTCCGTCATGGCTCACATGCGTGCGTCTCCTCCTGTAGAACGGTGCGGGATTCGGTGCTAGGGGCGGCGGCGATCCAGGCCACAGGGAATTGTCATGAACGTGCTTCTCATCGGTTCCGGCGGCCGCGAACATGCCCTCGCCCGTGCTATCGCCAACAGCCCGCTGCTGACGAAGCTTTTCGTCGCACCCGGTAATCCCGGAACGGCGGAAAGCGGCGAGAATGTCGTGATCGATGTCGCAAACCACCGCGCGGTGCTGGATTTCTGCCGCCTGATGAAGGTTGGTTTCGTCGTCGTTGGACCTGAAGGACCGCTCGTCGCAGGCCTCGCGGATGACCTGCGGGCGGGCGGCGTCAAGGTCTTCGGACACGGTAAGGCAGCCGCGCAACTGGAAGGCTCCAAGGCCTTCACAAAAATGATCTGCGACGAGGCACACATTCCCACCGCAGCCTATGGCCGCTTCAGGGACGCGGCTTCTGCCAAGACCTATGTCGGCCAGCATGGCGCGCCCATCGTGGTGAAATATGACGGCCTTGCGGCGGGCAAGGGCGTTGTCGTGGCGACGACGGTCGCGGAAGCGGAAAGTGCCATCGACGACATGTTCGCAGGGCAGTTCGGAGATGCGGAAGTCGTGATTGAGGAATTCATGGAGGGCGAGGAGGTCAGCTTCTTCGCGCTCGTCCACGGCGAACAGGTGCTGCCGCTTGCGGCCGCTCAGGACCACAAGCGCGTGGGCGATGGCGACACTGGCCCCAACACCGGCGGCATGGGGGCCTATTCGCCCGCGCCCGTCTTCACCGATGCGCTGCAGGCCGATGTGATGGAGCGGATCATACGCCCCACGGCGCGGGTGATGGCTGCAAAGGGAATGCCCTGCTCAGGTGTTCTCTTCGCGGGCCTCATGATCACCAGGGACGGCCCCAGGCTGATCGAATACAATGCCCGTTTCGGTGATCCTGAATGCCAGGTGCTGATGCTGCGCCTGAGGGACGATCTGCTGACACTGCTCCTGGCCTGCGCGGACGGCCAGCTGGACAAGGTCAGCGTCCGCTTCCGGCCCGAACCTGCACTTACGGTGGTAATGGCCGCACGGGGCTATCCCGGCGAGCCGATGAAAGGCACAGATATCCGGGGCCTCGAGAAAGCCAGCGCCATGGAGGGTGTCACGGTGTTCCACGCCGGGACGACAATGAACGCGGGCAAGCTGCTGGCCAATGGCGGGCGGGTGCTGAATGTCAGCGCCACCGGTGCTACGGTCGCAGAAGCACGCGCCCGCGCATACGAGGCGGTCGATGCCATCGACTGGCCCGAGGGTTTCTGCCGCAGAGATATCGCATGGCGGGCGATGGAGGCTTCGTAGGTTGATCTTCCTTCCCCCTTGGGAGAAGGTGATTGCGGAGCAAACCGGATGAGGGAGAATCCCGGCATTTGTGATTCTCCCTCACCCGCCCCGTATCTGCGGGGCACCCTCTCCCAAGGGAGAGGGGAAGTCGATGTGATGGCTACCATGTCCGATCTCGCCGATCTCTTCCCTGGCTTTGAAAGCCACTGGATCCCCTCGCCTGAAGGCAAGGTATTCGCCCGCAGCAGCGGCAATGGTGAGCCGTTGATCCTCATTCACGGTTTTCCGCAGACTCATGTGATGTGGCACCGGATTGCGTCGTCGCTGGCCCGGCACTTCAAGGTGATCTGTATGGACCTGCGCGGCTATGGCTGGTCCACAGCGCCCCATGCGGATGCCAAGCACGAAAGCTATTCCAAGCGCGCCATGGGCGATGACGTGTTGGCGGTGATGGAGCATTTCGGCATCGTGCAGGCGGCTGTGGTCGGTCACGACCGCGGCGCGCGCGTGGCATATCGGCTGGCTCTCGACCATCCCGGCCGCATCTCGAAGCTCGCGGTCATCGACATCATCCCCACCGCAGCGATGTGGGACCTGATCGAGCAGCCGAACTCGCCTGTTGCACCCCATTGGAAGTGGCTCTCCGAGGCCGCACCCGCTCCAGAGAACCGCATCAAGGCGAAGCCTTCGTCGCTGATCGATGATCTGCTGGCGAGTTGGACCGCGACCAAGGACCTGAAGAGCTTCTATGGCCGGGCCGTCGCGCATTACCGCGCCTTCGTGCAGGATTCGTCCCGCATCACCGCGATGTGCGAGGATTACCGCGCGGGTGCAACGCTGGACCGTGCGGCTGATGATGCCGACCGCAAGGCAGGCAAACAGATCTCGGCACCCATGCTGGCGATCTGGGGCAGCGTCGGGATCCCGTCCGCCAGCCCTGATCCGCTGGCCCTGTGGAAGCCGTATGCGCCTGGCATCACCGGCAAGGCGCTGAAGGGCGGGCATTTTTTGCCGGAGGAAAATCCGCTGGATACCGAAGCGGCTCTGCTGGCATTTCTAAAGGCATGAGCGGGACGATCACAGAGCGCCGTATCGGGCTGGCGTTGGGCGGCGGCGGCGCGAAAGGGCTGGCCCATATCGTGGCACTGGAAGCCTTCGATCAGGCTGGTATCCGGCCCGTGGCAATCACCGGCACGTCCATCGGCGCGATCATCGGCGGGGCCTATGCAGCAGGCTATTCCGCCAAAGCCATCCGCGAGCATGCATTGAAGATGTTCCGTGACCGGACCGATGTGATGGCCAAGATCTTTCGCGCACGCACGGGATCTTTCTCCGATATATTTTCCGGGGCTTTCGGCAGTATCGTGCAGGTCGATGGGGAGGCCATCCTGCGCGATTTCTGGCCACCGTCGATGCCGGAGCGTTTCTCCGATCTGCGCATGCCTTTCGTCGCTGTGTCGACCGATTTCTACGGCAGGGAAGTTGCTGCAATCAGCGAAGGGCTTGTCCGGCCCGCGGTGGCGGCATCCCTGGCGATTCCGGGCCTCGTGAAACCTGTCTCCATCAAAGGCCGCCTGCATATCGACGGAGCAGCAGCCAATCCGTTGCCGTTCGACCTGATGCCGGTTGCGTGCGATCTCATCATCGCGATTGACGTTGTGGGAGGCCCGGAATCGGATGATGCCTCGGCGCAGCCTTCCGTGCTCGAAGCCACGCTTGGCGCGTCGCAGATCATGCAGATGGCGATCACGGAGGCCAAACTGGCCAACGCCTCGGCCAAAGTTCATCTTCTGCAGCCCAAGGTGGCGGGTTTCAGCGCCCTCGATTTCTTCGCGGTGAAGCGGATTCTGGTGGCGGCGGAACCGATGCGGGCCGAAATCAAGGCACTGATTGCGCCCTAGGACGCGTTCTTGCGCTCCAGGAAATCCCGCATGCGGCCCAGAGCACGGTCGATATTCTCCAGGCTGTTGGCATATGACAGCCGGATATAGCCCTCGCCGTAAACGCCGAAATCCGGCCCGCCGATGGTGGCAACGCCTGCATCTTCCAGCAGCGCGGAGGCCAGCGCCTTGGCTTTCCATTTGGTGCCGGAGATATTGGGGAATGCGTAGAAGGCGCCTGTCGGCGTGGCGCAGGAGACACCGGGCAGGCTGTTGAGCCCGGCCACAACCGCTTTGCGCCGCCGGTCGAACTCCGCCACCATGCTGGCCACGGCGTCCTGCGGACCGGTCAGCGCCTCGAGCGCGGCCCATTGTGCAGGCGCGTTGACGCAGGAAAAGGAATTTACGGCGAGTTTGCGGGCAGCATCGTAGAGCTTGCCCGGCCAGATCGAATAGCCAAGCCGCCAGCCGGTCATGGCATAGGTCTTGGACCAGCCATTGAGCAGGATCGTGCGGTCGCGGATTTCAGGGTACGACAGCAGGCAGACATGCTTCTCGCCGTCATAGACCATCTGGTCGTAGATCTCGTCCGACATGACGGCGACGCGCGGGCGGTTGACGAGGCCCTTCACCAGCTTGTCGACCTCGGATTTCGGCGTGACTCCGCCAGTGGGGTTGGCTGGCGAATTGACGATGAGCAGCCGTGTCTTCGGCGTGATCAGTGCCAATGTCTCTTCTGCCGAGAAGGCGAAGTTGTTCTCCTCGCGGATCGGCACGGGAATGGGAGTGGCACCCGTGAATTCGATCATCGAGCGGTAGATGGGAAAGCCGGGATCGGGATACATGATCTCGAAACCGGGCTCGCCGAACATCAAGATCGCCATGAACATGGTGACCTTGCCGCCCGGCATGATCATCACCTCTTCCGGCGAGACCGAGACGCCGTAGCGCCGGTGCAGATCGGCGGCGACACCTTCGCGCAAAGGCAAAATCCCGTTGGCGGGCGTGTAACCGTGGTGGCCGTCCCGCAAGGCCTTGATGGCGGCTTCCACGATATTGGGCGGCGTTGCAAAATCGGGCTGTCCGATGCCCAGATTGATGACATCCTTGCCCTCGCGCATGAGTTGCGTGGCGCGTGCCAGCACGGCGAAGGCGTTCTCCTCGCCGATACGGGAAAAGGCGGCGATGGGTTCAGGTGTCATGGCATTGTCCTCGGGCATGTTTCCCGCGTTATGCGCGACAGGATGGCAACGGGGCAAGAGGATTGCAGCGCTGTCAGAGCTTCAGCCCCTTCGCCCGCATGGCCACTGCAATCTCGTCGAGAACAGCAGGATCATCGATCGTTGCCGGCATGGACCAGGGCGTGCGGTCGGCGATCTTCTTGATGGTGCCGCGCAAGATCTTGCCGGAGCGGGTCTTGGGCAGGCGTGGCACGACGATGGCCAGCTTGAAGGCTGCCACAGGGCCGATCTTGTCGCGCACGAGCTGGACGCAGCCTTTTTCGATCTCAGCGGCAGTTTCGTTGACACCAGATTTCAGCACCATGAAGCCGCAGGGCACCTCGCCCTTCAGTTCATCGGCAATGCCGACCACGGCGCATTCCGCCACCGCCGGATGGGAGGCAATGACCTCTTCCATGCCACCCGTAGAAAGTCTGTGCCCCGCCACATTGATGATGTCATCGGTGCGGCCAAGGATGGTGATCATGCCATCAGCATCGATGATTCCAGCGTCCGAGGTGGAGTAATATCCCGGGAACTGCGCAAGATAGGCATCTTTGAAGCGCTCTTCCTGTTTCCAGAGCGTCGGCAACGCTCCCGGTGGCAGCGGCAGTTTCACAGCGATGGAGCCCATGCAGCCCGCCGCGATGGGCTTGCCGCCTTCATCCAGGCACTCCACGCAATACCCCGGCATCGGTGCGGACAGCGCACCATGCCTGACCGGCAGCGGTTCCA
>JANMFA010000042.1:0-9762 GCA_031377545.1 Hyphomicrobiales bacterium
CTCGACGGCGCGACCAACGAAGAAGAAGAAGTGCTGTTCGCCGCCATCAAGAAGCGGCTCAAGGACAAGCCGGGCTGGTACACCCAGAATGGCAAGACCATCCGCGGCGTGACGGAAGAAACCACGACCGGCGTGCATCGGCTTTACGAGATGATGAAGAAGGGCACGCTGCTGTGGCCGGCGATCAACGTCAACGACAGCGTGACCAAGTCGAAATTCGACAACCTCTATGGCTGCCGTGAATCGCTCGTCGATGCGCTGCGCCGTGGTACCGATGTGATGATGTCCGGCAAGGTCGCCGTGGTCGCGGGCTATGGCGACGTGGGCAAGGGTTCGGCGGCATCACTGCGCCAGGCCGGCTGCCGCGTGCTGGTGACCGAGATTGACCCGATCTGCGCCCTGCAGGCCGCTATGGAAGGCTATGAGGTCGTGACCATGGACGACGCGGCACCCCGCGCCGACATCTTCGTGACCGCCACCGGCAACCTCGACGTGATCACGCTCGACCACATGCGCGCCATGAAGCACCGCGCCATCGTCTGCAACATCGGCCACTTCGATTCGGAGATCCAGGTCGCAGCGCTGAAGAACTTCAAGTGGGACAACGTGAAGCCGCAGGTCGACGAGATCGAGTTCCCGTCGGGCCGCCGCATCATCCTGCTGTCGCAGGGCCGCCTGGTGAACCTCGGCAACGCCACGGGCCATCCGTCCTTCGTGATGTCCTGCTCGTTCTCGAACCAGACGTTGGCGCAGATCGAGCTGTGGAACAACCACAAGGCCTACGAGAACAAGGTGTTCACGCTGCCCAAGCATCTCGACGAGAAGGTGGCTGCGCTCCATCTCGCCAAGGTCGGTGCCAAGCTCACCGTGCTCTCGAAGGAGCAGGCCAAGTACATCGGCGTGAAGCAGACCGGCCCGTTCAAGCCGGAAGCCTACCGCTACTGAGTTGTTCACAGCCTGTGGACAGAGGCCCGTTTGATTCTGCTCTGTTCCCCCTCTGTTTTTTTGATCATGAAAGCCCCGCGAAAGCGGGGCTTTTTCTTTTGATTAACCACTTCCTCACGGAGTCATCGCAACTGTAGTGTCAAGGTGATTCGGGTCCGGGCATGGCGCGGCTTCCTGAGAAATGAACCGAGGTTTGGTGCATGGCCACAAAGGCCGGCAACGCTGGAAATCGTGCTCTGGGCGCAGTGATGCGCGCCGGTTCCGCTTTGCTGTCATCAACCTGTCTCGCCATACCGGCATTTGCCCAGACCAATGACCTCTCGGCTCCGGCGAGCAACTTCGGACTGCGGCTCTCGATCCTGACGCGCGAGACAGCGCAACCCATGATCATGGACATGACCGGCCCTCTGGGCCTGATCTTTATCGGGCTCGTGATCTTCACCACCACGACCGCCATTCTCCACATCGTCAACCGCCAGCGCTGGGCCCGGCGGCTGGCAGCGCAGGATGCCGAGATCGGTGCCCTGCAAGCCCGCGTCCAGCAAGCGGACATCTTCATGGCCGGCGAACGTCATGTCGTTGTCGCCTGGGGCAATGCCTCGGGGGAGCCCGACATCGAGGGCGACATCAGCCTGGTGGTTGGCGCAGGCGCCCCGCGCCGTCTCCTTGGATTCAGCCAATGGCTCAACCCACCGGATGCAAAGCGCCTGGAACAGGCGGTTGAGCGGCTGAAGCAGAAAGGCGAAGGTTTCACGCTTTCCGCCGACGGCATGACCGGCCTGCGCCTGGAAATCGACGGACGCGCTGTCACCGGGCGGGCCGTCATGCGGATACGCGAAGTGTCGGGAGACCGGCTTGAGCGGATCAAGGCCGAGGAAAATTATGGTCGGCTTGCGGGCGAAATGGGCGCACTGCATGCGATGCTCGATGCCGTCCCTCATCAGATCTGGCTGCGCTATCCCGACGGACGCCTCGCCTGGGTGAACAAGGCCTATGCCGAAGCTGTCGATTGCCGCCATCCCAATGAGGTGATCAGCAAGGGGGCCGAACTGATTGACCGGCCGCAACGCGAGCGGATCGCCGCAGAGAATGTCGAGACTGGCTACCGGAACCGGATTGCCACCATCATCAGTGGCAAACGGACGATGCTGGATGTCACAGACGTGCGCACGCCCTTCGGCTCGGGCGGTATTGGTGTCGACGCTGCCGAGATAGAAACGTTGCGAATCCAGCTTGAAGCGGAGATGGCAACCCATGTCCGCACCCTGAACGAGCTGCCCATCGCCGTCGCCATGTTTGATCGCCAGAAGCAGCTGCGTTTCAACAATGCAGCCTATCAGAAGCTCTGGTCCCTTGATTCCGAATACCTCAAGACCAGACCTTCGGATGGCGAAATTCTCGATTCGCTGCGCGTCGGACGCAGGATTCCCGAGCAGGTTGATTTCCGCGGATGGAAACTTTCGCTGCTTGAGGGTTATCAGAAGACAGAGACCACGGAACATCTGTGGCATCTTCCGGACGGCCGCATCCTGCGCGTCGTCGCAAACCCAACACCGGATGGCGGCATCAACTACGTCTATGACGACATGACGGAACGGATGACGCTGGAAGCGCAGTTCAAGGCATTGTCGCGCGTGCAGAATGAAACCCTGGACAGCCTCAAGGAGG
Organism: Hyphomicrobiales bacterium; assembly: GCA_031377545.1. GTDB lineage: Bacteria > Pseudomonadota > Alphaproteobacteria > Rhizobiales > Beijerinckiaceae > JADCCX01. The sequence goes on from JANMFA010000042.1 coordinate 2,614, forward strand.
GCGTGGCGGTCTTCGGCTCGGACGGCAAACTGAAACTTGCAAACGCCTCTTTCACACAGATCTGGCAATTGCATGCGGAAGCCCTGCAGGACAATCCGCACATCGATGAGCTCATCCGTCGCTGCCCACTGGCGACCGAGAGCCCATCCTGGGCAGCGCTGCGTGGTGCCATCACTGGCCTCAACGATGCCAGGCGCAGCCTCCGCAGCCGGGATGTTCGCGCCGACAATTCAGTGATCGACTGCATTACGTCACCGCTCCCCGATGGCGCGACGCTGGTGACCTTTGCCGATGTCACGGCGAATGTGAATGCCGAGCGGTTCCTGCAGGAGAAAAACGAGGCCCTGGAAACGGCAGCCCGGGTGAAGAACGACTTCATCCAGAATGTCTCCTATGAACTGAGGGCCCCGTTGCAATCCGTGACCATGGCCGCCGCCATGCTGGCGGATGAGACGATGGGCTCGCTCAATGCGAAGCAGAAGGACTATGCCGAATCAGCCAAGCAATCCGCAGATGCCCTGCTTGCGCTGATGAATGACATCTTCGATCTGGCCTCGCTTGATGCCGGTGCCATTTCCCTCTCGATGGAATCCGTGGTCCCGGACCAGGAGGTGGCCGCCGTGACTTCGGCGCTGGCCGACCAGATCGCGAAAAGTGGTGTGACACTCGTCGCTGACGTTCCGAAAGATCTTGGTCAGTTCCCTGCCGATCCTCAGCGGGTTCGGCAGGTGCTGTTTCATCTCCTGGCGAACGCCATCGGATTCTCGTCACCGGGAAAGACCATCTCGGTGCAGGTCCGGCGCGAGACGGCCCATATGGTCTTCACCGTTACAGATCAGGGCCGTGGAATTCCAGCCGAGGTTCAGGCCCGTATTTTTGAACGGTTTGAAAGCCATACCGAAGGCTCCAATCACCGGGGCGTCGGGCTGGGCCTTTCAATGGTGAAGGCGTTCATGGATCTTCACGACGGCACGGTCAGCCTGAACTCGACGCCGGGCGAAGGCACCCATGTGACGTGCCGTTTTCCGCTGGAGCGGTCACCGGGACCAGACAATGTCCGCAAGCAGAAGGTAGCGTGATCCGATGAATGCCGGACCGTCGCCGACCGAGACCACATGGGTCATCGATCTGCCTGATATCCAGAGCACCGAGCGGTTTGCACGCGAAATCGCAAAAGAGCTGGGGCCGGACACACTCATGACCCTGACGGGCGATCTGGGTTCCGGCAAAACGACATTTGCCCGCGCGCTGATCCGCTCGCTCGTTGGTGATCCGGAGCTTGAAGTCCCAAGCCCCACCTTCACGCTGATGCAGCTATACGACGCTCCTGCGTTCAAGATCGTGCATTGCGACCTTTACCGGGTGGCCGCGCAGGACGATCTGGTCGAGCTCGGCTGGGATGAAGCTGCCGATGGAGCGCTTGTTCTTGTTGAATGGGCCGATCGGGCGGGAGATGCACTCAGCCCGAACCGTATCGACGTCGGGTTCATCCTGGAGCCGGAAGAAGGTCCGGAACACCGCGTTGCGGTGGTGACCGGCTATGGAAGCTGGGCCCAGCGTGTAGGCACCATGAAGGCGATAGAGCGGTTGCTCAGCAACTCCGGCTGGCATGACGCCCGGCGTGAGTACATGCTGGGTGATGCATCGGTGCGCGCCTATGAGCGTCTGTGGCGTGGTGACCAATCTGCGATCCTGATGATCTCGCCGCCCCGGCCCGATGGCCCTCCTGTGCGCTACGGCAAACCTTACAGTGCCATTGCAAAGCTGGCAGAAGACGTGAAGCCCTTTGTCGCATTGGCGAACGGATTGCGGGCCGAAGGCTTCTCCGCACCCGAGATCATCGCAATGGATCTGAAGTCCGGCCTGCTGATCACCGAAGATTTCGGGCATGAAACCGTGCTGATTGACGGCCGTCCTGATGCCGAGCGCTATACGGTCGCGGCGGAACTTCTCGCCAGGCTGCATGGCAGGAATCTTCCTGACAGACTGCCCGTCACGGAATCGATAGAACATCGTATCCCGCCTTACGATCTGGATGCGCTGCTGATCGAGGTCGAGCTGATGCTGGACTGGTATCTGCCCTATCGTGGCAAAAGCGGGCTTGCGGCTTCGGCGCGCGGCACGTTCGTCAATCTCTGGAAAGCGATCTTGACCGAAGTCACGATGGCACCGCGAACCTGGGTTCTGCGTGACTATCACTCGCCGAATCTGATGTGGTTGCCGGACCGCACCGGCACGGATCGGATCGGCCTGATCGACTTTCAGGATGCCGTGCTGGGCCACCCTGCCTATGATGTCGCAAGCCTCGCGCAGGATGCACGCGTGGATCTGGAGGACGGACTCGAGATCCGTTTGCTGGGAACCTACGTCAAGCAAAGACGGCAGGATGATCCGGCTTTCAACGTGGCTGCCTTCGCCCGGGACTATGCCGTGATGGCGGCGCAACGCAACACCAAGATCCTTGGAATCTTCGCAAGGCTGAATCAGCGCGACGGCAAGCCGGGCTATCTCAGGCACTTGCCCAGAATCGAAGCCTATGTCCGCGCCTCTCTCAGTCATCCGGCTCTCGGTGACCTCAGGGACTGGTATCAGAACTACGTGCCGGGGCTCTACCCGGACGAGATGCAGGAAGGGTAGCGGACGTTTTCCCTAACTTCACCGCTTCAGGAATGCGGGAACGCGCTGCAGCGCATCCGCCCTTGCTTCCGGGTCGGTTGCGACCATCGCTTCACCGCTGTCATCGCCCGTGAAGGCAAGACCCGTGCGCTTGGTGGGTTTGCGGTCAGGATGATCAAACTCATGCACGGCATGGGGATAGGTCACGAGCGTGGCATCCCGGCCATTCTCCCGTGTGATCTTGACGAGCTGACGGCACGGTTCTGCCGGCGTCCAGGTGTCCGCTTCACCGATGAGGATCAGGAGGGGGATTCGGCTTTCCCAATCCCGCCGCTCAGCCGACTGCGCCACAAGGCGACAACCGGGATACAGTGCGACAGCTGCATTGAAATCCGGCTTGTCATCCCGAGGTTTCCGGTCACGTGCGGCCGTCCACAAAACGCTGGAGCCGCCGTTTGACCAACCCAGCAGCGAGACACGCTGGGCGATAATGTCGCTGCGCGACTGGAGCCACGTCCGGGCAGCGACGGCGTCGATCACCCGCTCCTTGCCCGGCCTTACGGTTCTATCACGCACCACGCACTGTGAACCAAGTCCGCGCGAACTGAAAGAATCGGGGAACAGCACCATGTACCCCTGCGCCGAGAGCTGAAGCCCCCAATCCCGGTGACGGGCACCGATCATTCCATTTGCGGTGGTCAATCCACCACATCCATGCAGCGCAACAACGGCAGGAAATGGTCCAGAGCCTGCCGGGACGAACAGAACGCCGGTCAAATTCTGGCCGTCCGGCAGCGGAATCGCCACGCGCTCCTGCGCCACGGCGGGCAGGAGCGGAAGGAACAAACTCAGGAGCAGTACGAGCAGGCGCATGTGGCCCTTTCCATAGGCGCGGTTTCTGCTCTAGCAGAGAATGGCGAAACAACAAAAGCGTGCATTGCATCGACCGGAATGGTAAGTTTCCTCCATGAACAAGCTTGACCGTTCCTTTGTTCCAAGCCCCGAGGCTGAGGTCCGTTTTTTCCACGGGGAGTTCAAGATCATCCGCAATGGCAGTCACGTCCTTTGTGCCGTGACGGGCGCTCCCATTCCGCTGGACGATCTGAAATACTGGAGCGTTGAGCGCCAGGAGGCCTACGCCACGACAGACGCGGTGCTCAAGCGCCTGCGCGACCTCAAGGCGTCAAGCGTCTATGGGCGATAGTTGAAACAATGCGTTCGACAAGGCCCTGACCGGACAGGTCGAGTGTGATTGGCAGGGACACAATGTCTGCTGCGTCGGCAGGCAACCGGACCGCGTCCTTCTCGGTCGTAGCCAGAATCCAGGCATTGTGTGCCGCTTCATCGCGCAGGCTTGCGATTTCAGCCGGACTGAACGGATGATGGTCGGCGAACGATCGAACTGCGGCGACATCAACTCCGGCGGATCGAAGGGTCTCGAAGAACTTCTCAGGCCGCCCGATACCCGCGAAAGCCAGAACGGGTTTCGCCATCAGCCTTGAGATCGTGGCAGGATCCGGTTGCAGGACGGCCCGAAACACGGCCTTTCCCGAAGCTGCCAATGCACCCAGGCCGGGACCGGCTTCACCGGCTGTGTTGGCAATGATCAGGACAGCATCGGCATGCCGCAATTGCAGGTCAACAGGAGCCCGCAGAGGGCCGGCAGGCATGCACAGGCCGTTGCCAAAACCTGCCTCGCCGTCGACCACGACGAGGGCGAAATCCTTCAGCAAACTCGGGTTCTGGTAGCCGTCATCCAGCAGAACAACAGTCGCCCCCTGGGCATGCGCCATCGCAGCACCGGCCAGGCGGTCACGCGACACGATTGTCGGCACATGCCGTGCCAGCAGCAGCGGTTCATCGCCACATTCAGCGGCGGTCATTGCAACAGGGTCCACCCGTGACGTGCCGGGAATCTTGCCGCCGTAACCCCGGCTGACGACAAACGGCTTCTCGCCTGCCTGCGCCAGAGCATTTGCCAGCATCAGCACGGTCGGCGTCTTGCCTGCCCCGCCAACCGTCAGGTTGCCAACACAGATCACGGGAAGGACTGCTCTGCCCCCCCGCCAGGACATCCGCCAGAAAGTCACCCGCCCATAGATCCACGCCAGCGGTGTCAGGAGCCAGGCGATCAGCCCCGGCTTCGCCGACCAGAAGGCCGGGGCCCTCATCCTCTTTGCTCCAGCTGCGCTTGCATCAGCAACGGCTCGAGCCCGTCGATGGTCCGCTTGTTGGCACCAGACATGTCCTCGACCTTGGCGAATGCCGCTTCCGCCATCAGGGTGAGCAAGCGCGTATCTTGCAGCAGGTGGATCATCGCGGCAGCCAAAGCGTCCGAATCGGCAACCTGCAATGCACCCTTGGCCTCGCTCAGGGCGGCGAATACTTCGGTGAAGTTATGCACGTGAGGGCCATACAGGATGCCGTTGCCGAGCTTGGCTGGCTCGATTGGGTTCTGTCCGCCGTGGGTCACCAGCGAGCCCCCGAGATAGGCCAACCTGCTCTGCCGGTAGAAGAGACCAAGTTCGCCAATGGTGTCCGCGACATAAATGTCCGTGTGGGCATCCGGCAACGTGCCCTCGCTACGGCGGCAGACCGAAAGGCCTGACCGGAAAACAGTCTCAGCGACGGCCGCTCCCCTTTCGGGATGACGGGGAATCAGGATCGTCAGCAGTGCGGGTATCTTGGCCTTGGCGACCGCATGGGCGGCGGCAATATGCTCCTCCTCGCCCGGGTGCGTGCTGGCCGCCACGAAAACGGTCCTGCCCTTGAGCGCATCCGCAATGGCGGCAAGCTTTTCCGGGTCGGCGGGTGGCGGGGCAACATCATACTTGATGTTGCCTATGGCCTGCACGCGCGGTGCTCCCAGTGTTCGCAACCGGTCGGCGTCGGCCTCGGTCTGGGCCAGCGCCAGTTCGAAACGCGAAAGCATCGACGTGATGAAAGCCGGGAATTTTCGCCAGCGGCGGAAGGACCGCTCCGACATGCGGGCATTCACGATGACCAGGTGCGTTCCTCTAGCATGGGCCGCATGGATCATGTTCGGCCACAACTCCGACTCGGCGAAAATGCCAATATCAGGCTTCCAGTGATCCAGGAAACGCTTCACATACGCCGGCAGATCGAGCGGCAGGTACTGGTGCACCGCTCCCTTGGGCAACCGTCGGCTGGCCACCTCGGCAGAGGTCACCGTACCGGATGTGACCAGCACCGGCGCGCCCTTGGCCGTGAAGTGTTCGGCGATTGGCAGGAGCGAGATCAGCTCACCCACGCTGGCACCATGCAGCCAGATCAGCACGCCGTCCGGTCGGGCAAGACTGGCGATGCCCTTGCGCTCCGGCAGCCGCAAACCATCCTCTTTCCCGCGCTTGCGGCGGCGCGAAAGCAGCGGTTGCACGGCAGGATACAGCAACCTGGAGACACCGGCGTACAGGCGCACGGAAAATGGCGGGCGGCTCATCAGGCCGTCTCGTCATCGGCGTCCGGGCCGGACAAAGCTGCTGCGGCCGCCTTTGCGCGCCCTTCCGCCACGATGGCGCGTCCAGCGCCGGGATCCGTGTGGCCGATCAACGCATAGGCGCGCTCATGCACGGCGTCGAGGCCTGTCTGGACCGCGACACGCGCCTGTTCCAGCCCGGCGGCATCGGTCTTTCGCGGCACGTGGATCATCTCGCCAAACACAATCGCGCCCCGGCCAAAAGGCAGACCGATGCTGGTGCAGTCCCACGACTTGAAGTCTTTCCGCCGGGACGTCACCACCGCCACGGGCATGATGGATTTGCCCGACATCTGCGCAAGCGTGACGATACCCTTGCCGGCAACCCGCGAGACTTTGGGAACGTCGGCAGTCATGCCAAGCGAGATCCCGTCGTTCAGCGTCTGCAGCGCGGCGCGCAAGGCCTGCGCGCCACCGCGTTTGCGCACCTGGTCCTGCCGCTGCGCCCCGGACCCCCGCACCGTGGAGAACCCGAGTGCTTCCACCGCAACTGCATTGATCTCCCCATCGCCGTGTCGGGAGATCATCACCGCGGCACGGTCCTGCGGGCGACGGATGAAGGGGATCATGAAATGCTGGCCATGCCACATCGCGATGATGACCGGCGCTTTCGCATACACATTCGCCTCGACGTCCTGCGGTTCCACCACAAAACGGTTGGTACGCTGGACAAGCCGGAGATAGGCCGCCATGGCCTTTCCTGCGCCGCGCAGGACAGGTTTCGAGCGAATAATTTTCTTCAGCATCACAAGCAATCAGTGCTTGTCAGTCTCGGGATCGAGCAGACGATGCATGTGTACGATGAAATACCGCGTCTGGGCCTGATCCACCGTTTGCTGGGCCTTGGCTTTCCAGGCACGCTTTGCGGCTTCATAGTTCGGATACATGCCAACCAGATCAAGCTTCGAGACGTCCTTGAACTCAAGGCCTTCAAGGCTTGTCAGTTCACCACCAAATACGAGGTGCAACAGTTGCTTGTTCTTGGGCTCGGCGGGAGATTGGGGCTGGCTCATGGGTATGCTCGATCAGTTGGCAGC
>JANMFA010000082.1:0-5778 GCA_031377545.1 Hyphomicrobiales bacterium
GTTTCAGCGCGCGGTTGTGGATAGCATCGGCCAGGATCGGAAAGACCTCGCCATAGACCTTGAGAACCTTGTTTATTTCCGCATCGCCATGGGCGTAGTTCAGATTGTGGGTGCCGAAGCTCAAAACGCCGCGTGCCTGCATTTCCTGCATGAACAGCGTCTTGATTTCGAAGCTTGAATAACCGCCCGCATCCTTCATCAGCACGAAGCCCCAGGTCGGGTGGCCGCAGGTGGAAAGGGAATCGCCCAGATCATTGGCGGCAATCAGCGCAGCCGTTTCGTCCAGCATCCTCTGTCCGCGTCTGGACAGTGTTTCTACCACGGGCTCGCGCTTCAGTTTGTCCATCGTGGCACGCGCTGCGGCCAGCGACAGGGCTTCGCCGCCCATCGTGAAGGAGAAGAAGATTTCTTCCATCAACTGCATCACATCCGCACGGCCCGCGACTGCGGCAAGCGGATAGCCGTTGGCGATGCCCTTGCCGAAGGTCGACAGATCCGGCAGCACGCCGAAAAGTTCCTGCGCCCCGCCATTGGAATAGCGGAAGCCGGTGATCGTCTCATCGAAGATCAGAAGCGCGCCATGGGCATGGACAAGCGCCTTCACGCCTTCGAGATAGCCGGGCTGTGGATAGGCGACATTCATCGGCTCCATCACAATGCCGGCAAAGGCCCCGGGATGGGCTTTCAGAAGCGCTTCGAGTGCTGGAAGATCGTTGAAGGGAAAGCTGTGGGTCAGGTCACGCACGGCCTGCGGCACACCCCGGTTGCGCGCGGTGGAGCCAATGAACCAGTCCTGCCAGCCATGATAGCCGCAGACCGCGATATGATCGCGCCCCGTGAAGGCGCGGGCGAGGCGCACGGCACCTGATGTTGCATCGGAGCCATTCTTGCCAAAGCGCACCTTCTCGGCTGACGGCACCATCTCCACGATCCGCTCCGCCACTTCCATCTCCAGCTGATGGGGGAGCGAGAAAATGACCCCGTCATCAAGCTGGGCCTTCACCGCCGCTGTGACATCCGGATCGTTGTACCCCAGCGTCACGGCCGCGAGGCTGGAGATCATGTCGATATATTCGTTGCCGTCGGCATCCCAGACGCGGCAGCCATCGGCGCGCGTCATGAAATAGGGCGAGACTCCATGGGGAAACTGGGTGCGGGATTTGGAAAATGTCTGGCTGCCGAGCGGAATCGTCTTTTCGGCACGGATGAGAAGCTCTTCGGATCTGGCGTAGCGCTGCGACATGAGAATGCCTTTAGGCGATCCCGCCCTCGGCTGCCAGTGACTTCAGAAGCCCCTCGTTGCGCTGGATATCACCGTTCATGCGCGCCAATTCCGGGCGCTGTTGCAGCAGCGTGAGGATATCATCGATGCCAAAGGCTGGATTGTCGGGATAAAGCGCCTCATAGACAGCCGTCACGAAAGCAAGATCACGCGGCTCATCCACCGTCCAGCGCAGGGCGGAAAGATCCGGTGATCCGGAGACCGAATGCAGGCAAAAGCGCTGTGGATTGCGGTGGATAGCCAGCGTCACGTGCTCACGCTCCGCTGGAGTGCGGGGCTCGCAGGCGATCTGGCGCAGGACAGAAAAGCGCGTGATCTCGGCATCCAGCCCATCAGGGAAAGCCGGCGTCAGGGCAGTGGAGCCATAGTCGGCGTTTGCCGCAAGGGTTTCGGTGATCAAGCGGTCAATGAGACCGGCATCCGTCAGTGGACAGTCGCCAGTCAATCGAACAACCCAATCCGGCCGGAACGGCTCGGCGGCCGTGATGAACCGATCCAGCACATCGTCAAGAGAACCCCGGTGAACCACCATGCCGCTGTTTGCGACCGTCGCCGCAAGCCTGTCATCCGAGGCGTCGGTGCTGGTGGCGAGAACGATGGAGTCCAGTCCCTCGACGCGACGCAGACGCTCGATCTGGCGCAGGATCATCGGTTGACCGAGTATGGGCAGAAGCACCTTGCCTGGCAGGCGGCTGGAGGACGTGCGGGCCTGCAGGACAGCCATGACGGTGACGCGCTTGCGGGAGGCCATGGCGACGCTATTCCTTCAGCCAGCGGCGTGGATCAACGGCATCCGCGTCATTCACCGCAAGCGACGCCCAGTCCATTGCCGCCCAGCCGCGCGGCGGCGGAGCAGCCGATGCCGCGTCCAGGATTTCGCCGAGATGGGCTGCGGAGTGAACGCCAATCACAACATGCTCGATTTCAGCGATGCCAAGCCCGAATGCCAGCGCGGCCTCCAGAGGCTGTATCTGCCGTTCCCTGCAATATGCCGACCATCGTTCAAGATGAGGCCGCGTGCGGGCCATGTGCAGCGGACATCGTGCAGGATCCTGCAGGAGCAGTCCCTGCAGGAATACGGACCTGATATGGATGGCAATGCCGCGTCTGCCGAGATCCGTGATCGAGCCATCGCGCAGCAACCGCTGGTCCAGCACATTCAGCGGCAATTGTACGACGTCCGGCGAGAACCGTGCGAGGAGTGCGTCGAGATCCGCCCGGTCATAGACCGAGATGCCCACACGCCTGACTAGGCCCTGGCTTTGCCAGGACTTCATCTGCTCCCACAGGCTGTCGCCGCCCGGCATCAGCAGGTCGGCCGGCGCATGGACAAGAACAGTGTCGACCGGGGATGCCTGCAGTTTCGCGAGAGAGGCCATGAAACGGACTTCGATCCGGTCAAGGTCTGATTTCTCGAGCCTGCTGGTGCCGGCAGCCATGGTTTTCGTCACGATGCGGAAGCTCTTGTGGGCACCGATGCGCCCCAGCACATCTTCTGCTTCGCCATATCCCGCTGCGGTGTCGAGCATGGCAATGTTTGCCGCGCGCGCAACGGTGAGGATGTGTTTCGCCTCCGCGTCCGTCACGCGCCCGCCCGCATGGGTCACGCCGTAGGGCAGGCCGAACTGGACGGTGCCCAGGGCGAGCCGGGACGGCGTCACCGTCATTTTGCGGGCTTGCCCGTGAGAGTGCCTTTCAGGACCGCAACGACCTCGTCCTGTTGCCCATCCGTCAGGGTGGCATAGAGCGGGAGCGTCAGCGCTTCGCTGTAGTAGGCCTCCGCTTCGGGGAACTGGCCCGGAACAAAGCCGAGCTTCCTGTAGAATGGCTGGAGGTGGACCGGGATATAGTGGACATTCACGCCCACTCCACCTGCACGCATGGCGTCAAAGACCGCCCGGCGCGTTGTGCCAATCCTGTCGAGGCGAAGCCGGATCGGATAAAGATGCAAGGCGGAATGACTGTCGGGGTGCTGCCAGGGCGTGATGACCGGCAGGTCGGCAAGAAGCGCATCATAGCGTTTCGCCAGCCTGTGCCGCTCCGCGATAAACGGCTGCAGGCGCTTCATCTGGCTTGTGCCCAGCGCGGCCTGCATGTCCGTGATCCGGTAGTTCAAACCCAATACGATCTGCTGATAATACCACGGCCCTTCGCTTTCCCATTCCATACGGGCGGGATCACGCGTCATGCCATGGGATCGCAACTCCGCCAGGCGGGTTGCAAGTTCGCCGTCGCGCGTGGTGCAGATGCCGCCCTCGGCGGTCGTCACGATCTTCACGGGGTGGAACGAAAAGACGCAAATGTCGGAAAACCGGCAGTCCCCGACCATGCCGTCACGGTAAGTGGCACCGATGGCATGGGAGGCATCCTCGATGATGCGGAATTTGTAGCGCTGGCCAAGCGCATGAATCGCCTGCATATCGCAGGACTGGCCGCCGAAATGCACCGGCATGACAACTTGTGGCAGACGCCCGACCTTTTCTGCCGCTGCCAGCTTAACGGTCAGGGCATCCACGCTCATGCAATACGTGCGGGGATTGATATCCACGAAGTCGACCGTCGCGCCGCAGTAGAGCGCGGCATTGGACGAGGCGATGAACGTGTTGGGCGAAGTCCAGAACATGTCTCCGGCACCCAGATCGAGCGCCAGACAGGCGATGTGCAGGGCAGCCGTTGCGCTGCTGACCGCAACCGCGAAGGGGGCATGGGTCGCCGCCATGACCGAGCGTTCAAAGGCTGGAACGGCAGGGCCCTGTGTCAGAAAATCTGATTTCAGGACAGCGACGACAGCGTCGATATCCTCCTGGCTGATGTCCTGGCGGCCATAGGGAATCATGCGCGGTCGAAAAGCTCCCGAATCTCCGCAACAGTGAGGAAGTGGCTGTTGGTGCCTGAACTGTACTCGAAATCAGGGCCTACAGCTGCCCCCTCTTCTCCCAAACCATTCCGGTGATAGTCCGGATGGGTGTGGAAGGTGATGGATGGCTGGATGACATAGTGATCCTTGAACTCCAGCGTCAGGTGCGCATCGTCAGCCGGACACATGACTTCGTGGAGTTTCTCGCCGGGACGTATGCCGATAGGGCGATGGGGCAAAGCTTCATCGACGGCGTGGGCAAGATCGGTGATGCGCGCCGAGGGAATTTTCGGGACGAAGATTTCTCCTCCATGCATGCGCTGGAAGGCCTTCAGCACGAAATCAACACCATCGTCGAGCGTGATCCAGAACCGGGTCATCCGTGCATCCGTGATCGGGAGGTCGGTTGCGCCCTCGCGCACAAGCTTGCGGAAATAAGGCACGACCGAGCCGCGCGATCCCACGACATTGCCGTAGCGAACGACGCTGAAGCGCGTCTTGCGGGTACCAACCATATTGTTGGCTGCGACGAACAGCTTGTCGGATGCCAGCTTCGACGCGCCGTAGAGATTGACCGGGTTCGCTGCCTTGTCCGTGGAAAGGGCAACAACCTTCTCGACTCCCGCCTCGATTGCGGCGTTGATGACATTCTGTCCGCCGTAGATATTGGTCTTGATACATTCGAACGGATTGTACTCGGCGATAGGCACATGTTTCAGCGCAGCCGCATGCACGACAAAATCCACCCCCTGGAAAGCCTGCACAAGCCTCCGGTCGTCGCGCACGTCGCCGATCAGAAACCGCATCGCGTCCTGCGTGAAGACCTGCGCCATCTCATATTGCTTGAGTTCGTCGCGCGACAGCACAATCACCTTGCGGGGTTTGTAGTGCTCCAGAACATAGCGGATGAAAACACGACCGAATGAACCGGTTCCGCCAGTGACGAGGATGACCTTGTTGTTGAACATGAAACCGCTTTGTCTTGCTCTTGCAGATGGCTTGCCTACGGGACGCCGCATCGCCCGCAGGTCATTGAAGCCTCGGGACGTGTTAGTCAATGTGCGGGACAGGCCGACGCACGCCAGCCGGGATCAGGCCGGACCGAAAGGCAGGCTTGGCCGCTTCCAGCGGGCAATATCGAGGCTGTATCGGACCTCCTGTTTCCCGTCCGTTTCGGGCTGTTTCGAGAAACCGAAGCGGTCGAAGAAGCCGCCCACAAGCCCGTTGCGATCGGTGGGAATATAGAGGCCTTCCAGGGTCACCGCACCGGCTTCCTTCGCTTCCATGACCAGTCGGTCCATCAGTGCCGTCTCTACGTCGCGCTGCAGCACGCGGCAGGACATGATCCAGGTATCGATCTGCCAGATCGTGGCTCCTTTTCGTGCCATCACGACGCTGATGATCCCGTGATCCGCGAAGCGATCCACGAGCCGGACCTGCCAGCACAGCCAATCGGGGTCTGATTCCAGGATTGCCACTTCTGCCTCTGTCCGGCGCCGGGTCGTCAGGTTGAACTGGTTCGACTTCTGGATCAGGTTGACGATCCGAGATCGCCCGGCCGGGTCGAATAGGCGAACGGCCAGCCGCATGTCGAGCGACGCGAGATAACTCGCATAGTCGCCCGCCTCAGCCTGCAGCG
>JANMFA010000087.1:0-1617 GCA_031377545.1 Hyphomicrobiales bacterium
CGGTCATCGCCATGGTGGGCGATACGTAGGCCTCGAGCACGCCCTTGCGTGCACCGAAGGCGTAGCTCCCGAACGCGCCCAGTTGACTCACGTGCCCATCGAAGTGCACGATGAAGGCGCCTGGCGTGGCATAACCGAGCTCGGCGGAAACCTGGTGTCCGATGCCCCGCCGCTCATGCACCGGGACGCCCTGCGCCGCCCCCCAGGCGCGGGTGATCTTGTGCAGATCTTCCTCCTTGGGCGTGGCCGCCGGCACCATGTGATCGATGAACAGCACGAAGCGCTCGGGCGCGTTCACCTTTTCCACGCCAAAGTCCTCGCGCGCTTCGCGGAAAAAAACGTCGGTGTAGCCGGGGAAGTCATAGCTGATGACGAAATCCGGGCGTGCCTCGATGGCGTCGCCCGCCCGCACGAAGCTCCGTCCGCTGGCGCGCGCAAGGATCTTCTCGGTCATCGTTTGGGGAATGCGTTCGGGTAGCATTTTCACCTGATGGGATTCAATATTGCCTGCGCACGAATTCTCATTTTAGGGCAGGTGAGCGATTTGCCGTGTCGCGCATCTTCTATCATAGCCATATTGTGAGCGCCAATTCTTGGCGCGACTGGATGTGACCCGACGCCAGGAGAGCGCGGCCTCGCCAATCAATTGAAGTTGCGCACATTGGCGTCGTAGTGCAACGCAATTGACTCGCAACCGGCCTGATCAAGGCCCATCGTATAGGCTTGCACCTTCTCCGCAAATGCGTTCATGTCCGCAGGATCCCCGAGAAATACGCTGCCAGCTCGGCTTTTGCCGTAAGCGGCAGGACGTGCCCCACGTATTGGTCCGGGCGCACGATGACCATGCAGCCGACGGTTCGGTCAATCCCGCGCATGGCGAAAATATCCTCACCCGGTTTGGCATCGGCGCAAAACACCTTCTCGTAGTCGCACAGACCGTAGCGGCCCACATGCGGACGCGTAAGCGTCGGCATGGCGGCGTAGTTGAGCGTACGAAAGCCTTGCTGGAATACAACGCGGATGTCGATCACGGCATCCAGGTCTTCCCCGGGAGCGGTGTGGCGACGCACCGGCGAAGCCGGATCATGTTCAAGCCAGTGGCACAGGCTGGCAATGGCACCTTCCTGGCCGCCCGCATCGCCCGCTGGCGCGAAGAGGAACAGGCGGAAGCGCGCGTCAGCCTCGACGCAGTGGCCCAGATGCATGGGCTTGGCGTCGGCCAGGCGGATCACCGGGGCGGAATGGAAGCGTTTGCCGATGTTAAATCCCGGTGCGAGCGACTGGTGTGTAGCGGCCCCCGTTAATGCACTCGGTTCGTACTGGATGGTCAGGCCGCAGGTGAAGGGCAGGTTGTTGATGAAGGCCCGGGCCACCACCGGCATGCCTGCGGTGGACGGGTCGAATTGCATGTCGTCGCCGGCAGTGCCGTCAACGATGCCGCCGACTACCCGGGCCCACTTGTGGTCAAACTCGACTAAGCCCTTGGCGGCGGCGCGCCGCTCGCCCGAGTAGCTGTGCAAGAGCGTCGGATCGGCTCGACCCGTGAGTACGGAAATCAGCTTCCAGCCCAGGTTGAAGGTGTCCCCCATGGATACATTCATTCCTTGCCCGGCCTTG
>JANMFA010000084.1:0-1720 GCA_031377545.1 Hyphomicrobiales bacterium
AACCTGTCGATCCGGCTGTCTATGCCGCAGCGCCGTGGTACGAACAGCGCATCTATGACGGCGGCGAGCGCATCCTGCGAGTCGGGCCGAACATACAGCTGTCGCAGTATCCGAACCGATTCATGAACAGCCTCATTGTCGCGATCATCAGCACGTTCATCGCTGTGTCGATGGGGACAATCACAGCTTACGGTTTCTCGCGGTTCAAGATGGCAGGGGAGGCGGACTGGCTGTTTTTCATCCTGTCCACGCGCATGCTGCCGCCCATTGTCGTGGCGATTCCGATGTATCTGATGTATCGGGTAGTCGGGCTTAACGACAGCCACATCGGCCTGATCATCCTCTACACCGCGTTCAACCTGTCCTTCTCGGTCTGGCTCATGAAGGGTTTCATGGATGAAATACCGAAGGAATACGAAGAAGCGGCGCTCGTCGACGGCTATACGCGCATGCAGTCGTTCTTCAAGATCGTGCTGCCTGAGGCCGTGACCGGCATCGCCGCAACATCCGTGTTTTGCTTCATCACCGCATGGAACGAATATGCCTTCGCTCTGATCATGACCAACCGGCGCGCACAGACCACGCCGCCTTTCATTCCAAGCCAGGTCGGTTCGGGCCTGATCGACTGGACCGTCATTGCAGCGGGCACTCTGCTGTTCATAATCCCGGTCGCCGTCTTCACCTTCATGCTGCGCAATCACTTGCTGCGCGGAGTGACATTCGGCGCGATCCGCAAATAGGAGGGCATGTCATGGGTTTTCGCGAAATGAGCGTGAGATATTTCGAACCTGCCTCGATCTGGATCATGGTGCTGGGGATCATTGCACTGTGCCAACCGGTCAATCTGACGCTGCACAGCTATGGTGTGACGATCATCCTGATCGGCCTTGTCGGCTTCAACATCTTCTCGAAGATCAAACCCCTCCCGTCCCAAACCTCTCCCTTCGAAGGATAGACGTCGCAAATGGCCGAGATCATCCTCAAGGACATCGAGAAGTTTTTCGGGTCCGCATATGTCATCCGCAAGCTCAATCTCACGATCAAGCATCGTGAGTTCGTGGTGCTGCTCGGCCCTTCCGGCTGCGGCAAGACGACGACGCTGCGGGCGATTGCCGGGCTGGAGGAAATCGACAAGGGCGACATTCTGATTGACGGCAAGCCAGTGCAAGGCCTTGAGGCGGGCGACCGCGACATCGCCTTCGTGTTCCAGCTGTTTGCGCTCTATCCGCATTTGACCGCCTACGAAAACATCGCCTTCCCGCTGCGGGCAATGCGCGAGAGCAGGGCCAATATCGACAGACAGGTCCGTGCCGTTGCCCGCTCGCTGCAGATCGAACATCTGCTCGACAAGCGGCCATCCTCGCTCGCAGGCGGCGACATGCAGCGTGTGGCAATTGGTAGGGCTTTGGTGCGGCGGCCAAAGGCCATGCTGATGGACGAGCCGATGGGTGCGCTGGACGCAAAGCTGCGCGAGGAAATGCGCACGGAGCTGAAGCGTCTGCATCTGGAAAACGAGGCGACCACCGTTTACGTCACCCACGATCAGGTCGAAGCGATGTCAATGGCCGACCGGATCGCCATCATGAATGACGGCATCTTGCAGCAGGTTGGCACGCCCGATGAGGTCTATCACCACCCGGCCAACCTGTTTGTCGCCCAGTTCGTCGGCAGTCCGGTCATGAACATTGCGCCAGCGTCCATCAAGGCCAAGGGCGATACG
>JANMFA010000187.1:0-1723 GCA_031377545.1 Hyphomicrobiales bacterium
GGTGTGTGCAGCGGACCGCGTGCGCATCCAGAGCATGAACACCGTCAAGGAACTGAACCCGACGCAACGCCAGCAGGCCACAGCGCGCGTGGCAGAAAACCGTGGCCTCGTCGAATGGGTGCGCCGCGACATGCGCGAGAAGGCTGCCGCCTATCGCTATGCGCTGGAACATATCACCATCGAAGCGCCGATGCGCGAGGCCATCCGCGCCGAGCAGGCGCTGATCGCGCTGGAGAGCGCCCAGCAGACGCTCGATTACTGGGAAGGCTGCGGGGAGAACCCGTTGCCCGTACCGCCGCCCGGACGCGGCGGGCGACCCTCGTCGATCAACCTTGCGCCCGGCGAACGCTACGCGCCGATGAGCCCGGCCGATGTGCGTGACAATCGCGGCGTGTTCAGCGCCAGGCCACCGAAGTGATGGTTTCTGCTTCTCCCTTGGGAGAAGCTGTCATGCGGAGCATGACTGATGAGGGAGCATCCCGGCCGTCAGTGGTTCTCCCTCATCCGGTCGGCATCCGCCGACCACCTTCTCCCCTGGCAGAAGGGAAGTTCAGCGCCGCATCGCCACAACAGCTCCGCCGACAATGAGCAAGCAGGCCAGCGCCAGAGTCCAGTGAGCGGTCGCAAATCCGAAACCCACAAGAAAAATCGTCGACAGCACGGGTGCCGCATAGCTCGCGGTGCCTAGCAGGCGGATGTCGCCGCGCTTCATGCCGAGATCCCACAGGAAAAACGCCGCTCCCACCGGTCCGAGGCCGAGACCGATGATGCAGAGCCACTGCGTGGCGGTCTGGTTCCATACAGGCGTTTCGAACAGCAGATGGCAGAGGCCTGACAGAACAGCCGTTGCAAGACAGAATCCTGTGACGGCCTGCGTCGGCACCTCGGACTGCGTGCGCGAAAGGACGGAATAGCTCGACCAGATGAATGCGCAGCCGAGCGCCGCAGCGTAGCCTTTCCAGTTCTCGGCATCGAAGCCAACACCCCCTTTGCCGAGGCCCAGCACGATGACGCCTGCGAGGCCGAGACTGGCGGCGATGACATGGCGGCGGCTGAGGCTCTCACCGGGCAGCAGCGCGGTCATCAGCACGATCAGCAATGGCCAGAGATAGGCGATGAGGCCCGCTTCAGCGGGAGGGGCAAGCTTGAGGGCGGTGTAGTAGAGCGCGTGGTAGCCAAACAGGCCATAGATCCCGATGGCCCAGGCTTTTGCGGGTTGGCGCAGGACGCCGAGACCGGTGCCGGTCGCCGCCATGACGGCGAAGCCCACAAGGCTCGCCAGCGCGAAGGTGATGGCCGCGAGCTGGAAGGGCGGGATCGGGCCGGTTCCCGCTGTAAAGAGCGCGAGGACCGACCAAAGGGCAATGGCGGCGAGGCCGGAGAGGGTGGGGGGCATATTTGCACTTTCCTTCTCCCTTGGGAGAAGGTGTCAGGCGGTGCCTGACGGATGAGGGAAAACCACGATGGTCAGGGATTCTCCCTCACCCGTCTGCCTCCGGCAGCCACCCTCTCCCGAGGGAGAGGGCAGTTGCAGAGCAATCACGCCATATACTGCCCGCCATTGGCCGACAACGTCGAGCCCGTGATGAAGCCCGCATCATCCGATGCCAGGAACACGACGGCACGGGCGATCTCGTCCGGATTGCCCAGGCGTCCCGCCGGGATACCTGCCGCGATCTTGGCCAGCGCTTCGGGCGGCATGGCGGCGACCATGTCGGTCATG
>JANMFA010000199.1:0-2064 GCA_031377545.1 Hyphomicrobiales bacterium
CCAAAATCAACGGCCTGGTCATCCGTCATGCCGAGGTTCTTTGTCAGCGCCTGAATCATGTTGAACGCATTGGCCCCGCCCTGGCCAGTGGCCCGCTGCATCAGCGCGCCTTTCTGCATCAATTCGTAAATCTGATCGCGCGACATGTCGGGCCGAACATCAGTCGCCGCCGCTGCAAAATCGGTCAACTGCATGAAACCTGCTTTGTCGAACCTGTTGGCGTCTGCGACTCGGATCGCATCATCCACCACCGAGTCCGCCACTTTGCCGCCCACGTTCGCTGCGAGCGCTCCGACCGCCTTACCCATCTCTGCCGGGATTTCCCAGTTGGACTTCGGCCGACGAACACCGCCGACCATTGGCTCGCAGTTTACCACCTGCCCCCCCAGCAATAGCGGCGATTCACTTTTTGAAGATTTTCTTCTTGTTCCACACTCATCTTTGGGAGTTTGGGCAATCTGGAGACATGTTTCGCCAGTTTGCGGCGCACCGATAGCAACCGGGTTGATCTTTGGCTGAAGGTTGGATCGCCTCAGGATCATGGGGGTGCCGGGGTCAGCAGCCGCAGGCGCAACCGCTCGATGCGGCGCAGGATCAATGCGAACAACGACCGGGGGATCGCCACCTCCGCCAACTGGAACACCACACGCCGGGCGTGATGCACGACCTTGCAGCCGATCTTGATGAGCTTGTTCCGCAGCGTGGTTAGCGTCCAGTGTTTCACGCTCGCCGGCAACGCCAGCCGCCGCAGGAAGTTGCCCAGGTTGTACGCGAGGGCAAACAGTTGCAGCCGCGCCTGGTTGTCTTTGAATTCATGACAACTCAGCCGCGTCCAGTTCAGGGCCAGCTTGCCTTCCTTGATGCACTGCTCGGCCGTGCCGCGTCCGTTGTAGAACCGGGTGACACGAGCGGCGCGGCCGCCGAGGTTGGTGACGATGAAGCCGATGCGGGGGAACAACTCATCCTTGTGCCACTCGACTTTGGCCACCACGCGCCTGGCCCTGTCCCAGGTGGCAGCCTGATAAACAAAGTCGTCGTACAACACGATTGGCTTTTCCGGCGGTCGTCCCACCGGGCGGGTCATCAGGTGCTGAATCTCGCGGTGCAGCACCGGGTTGGCTGGCAGGCGGATGGTGTAGAGGTAGCCCTCGGCTTCGAGGAACTCGTACACCTGCGGGTTGGCGAAACCGGCGTCACCGCGAAACAGCTTCTTGATCTTCTGCGTGCGGTAACGGGCGACCACCGGTTCGAGCACGCTGCTCCAGTCGTCGGCACTGGCGACGTTGCCGTGACGCAACAGGGCGCGTTCGAGGTCGCCATCCTGGTTGAAGCAGAACAACGGGTGGTAGCAGGTGCACTCGAAGTAGCCGTTGTACGCCGAACCTTCCTGCTGGCCGTGGGTCTCGCTGACCGAACTGTCCAGGTCGAGGATGACGCGGTCGCTCGGTCGGTGCTGCTGCACCTGGTCGATCCACTGCCCCGACATATTCGTCAGCAACGCAAGGTTGTCATCCTGCGTCAAGACCTGCGTCTCGAAGCGGGCCATCTGACTGGTGGACGCGGCTTCCTTGTCCGTGGCCCGGCCGCCCACCAGTTGCCGCATCACCGGATCGACGGCCAGCCGGTCGGCATCGTTCACATCGTCATAGCCCGCCAGACGGCTATAGATAGACTGCCGCAGCAGCGCCGTCAGCGAGTGTCGGATGTTGGTCCCGGTGCGACAGTCACTCAACTCCGCGCCGGCCGTGGCCGTCAGCGCGAAGGCGTCATCGACATCGCGATGCAGCAGCAACCCGGTGTCACTGCTGATGGTCGCGCCGCGAAACTCGAGTCGGATCGAGCCGTCAAAACCGAGCGTTAACGCTTCCTTGCGTGATTCACCCATGGGGTGGGCCTTCCATGGCAGAGGTGAGGTGATGGAAACACCTTGTTTTACGGCCTCAAATGCGAGTTGGTTCTATCTAACTTGCAAAATCATCTGGGAAATGTGGGATGGATCCAAGCGCAGCCCACAGGAATACGTCCGATGGCACCTTGGCGGTTTGCTGCTCAATGGTCAGCGCG
>JANMFA010000117.1:0-1923 GCA_031377545.1 Hyphomicrobiales bacterium
CCGCCGGCCACATCGTTGTCGAAGGCACCATCGGCAATCGATGTCTTGGTCGTGTGAACCGAAGCCCCGCCCAGCTCCTCGTGGGTCACCACCTCGTTCGTGACCGTCTTCACGACGTCCGGCCCTGTCACGTACATGTAGGACGTGTCCCGCACCATGAAGATGAAGTCGGTCATGGCCGGCGAATAGACATCCCCGCCCGCGCACGGCCCCATGATCAGGCTGATTTGCGGGATTACACCCGAGGCGATCACATTGCGCTTGAACACCTCGCCATAGCCGCCAAGTGCGGCCACACCTTCCTGGATTCGCGCACCGCCAGCATCAAAGATGCCGATGATCGGCGCGCACATCTTCAGCGCCATATCCTGCACCTTCATGATCTTCTGCGCGTGGGCTTCCGACAGTGAGCCACCAAAGACGGTGAAATCCTTGGCGAACAGGAAAACGGTGCGCCCGTTGACCGTGCCCCAGCCCGTGACCACGCCATCGCCTGGGATCCGCTGTTTCTCCATGCCGAATTCCGTGGATCGGTGTTCCACGAACATGTCGAACTCCTCGAAGGAGCCGTGATCGAGCAGCAACTCGATCCGCTCGCGCGCTGTCAGCTTGCCCTTGGCGTGCTGGGCCGCAATGCGCTTTTCCCCGCCACCGAGGCGTGCATTGGCACGGCGCTTCTCAAGCTGGTCAAGAACATCCTTCATGGCGCGGTTTTCTCCAGATGCGACAGGTGGCGTGACATGATTGTGACTTTAAGTCCGGTTACGGCGTCCTTATCTTCCGGTCAAACCAGACAAAGGCCGTACATGCTGCTCCGTTCCGCTTTCCTTGCACTTTGTGCCATCAGTTTCGCCGGATTTGCCCATGCGCAGACGCGCGATACGCCCTTTCGGGTTGAACCACAGATCGTCATTACGCCGCCTTCCGGCGCATCGCCCTATGTCGGGTTTGAAACGCGGGATGTGAAAACACTTTCGACAGAGCGGCAGGAAGGCCTGCGCCGGGGCGCAGGTCTCACCTATGCGCTGGCCGCCGAATTGAACGGCTATCCGGGCCCGACACACGTGCTGAAACTTGCGGATCAACTCGGGCTCGATGCCGATCAGAAGGCACGCACCCACCGCGCCTTCGAGAAGATGCGCAAGGAGGCGATCGCTGCCGGTGAAGCCCTGATCGCCGCAGAGGCCCATCTCGACCGCCTCTTCACGAACAGGCAGGTGACCTATGATCGTATCGAAGCGCAGACCGCAGTCGCCGCCGGACAGGAAGCGCGACTCAGAGCGATCCACCTCAAAGCGCATCTGGAAATGACAGAAATCCTGACGCCGGAGCAGACTGAAAGCTACAACCGGCTGCGAGGGTTTGTGCGGGTCGGCAACGGCCATAGCGGTCATGGTGCTGGTCAGAAGCCTGCACCGTGATCCCGCAGATCAGACCACGCCGCCAACCGCCCGCAGCAGGCCAAGAGCCGTGAGAAACTCCTCCTTGCGGCGCGCCATGCGGATGATGGCTTCCTCGTCCTGCCCCCACAGCGCGATGTTCCAGGTTTCGTCGACCGTCGCTGCCTTCCAGGCCCCTTCGCCCGACACCGTGCCATTCGCCGCCATCAGCGCGATGAGACAGGAGCCTGACAGCGTCGTCAGCACATGCAGCGAAGCCAGCGCGATGGGATCAGCATAGGCCGCGACCGCCGCCTTGACCGTGGCCAGCGACTCCGCACTCTGGCTGGCGTGAACAATCCCATGGGCCAGCACGAAGCGCGCGCCCAGCCCATCCCGCGCCCAGTCAATGACCGGATTCCAGTGCTCGTCCTGCAGGCGAACGAGACCTGGCGGATCACCGGCGCGGTAGCAGACCAGATCAGAGTCCGCGAAACCTGCAATTTCCGCAACGACCTCGGCCATCATGGTGCTGACACCATCC
>JANMFA010000318.1:0-15626 GCA_031377545.1 Hyphomicrobiales bacterium
CGCGCTCGCGGCCACCCATGCCGTCACGCGCCACATTGGCGCGGCCATCGGTGATGATCACCAGCGTGGGAGTCCGGCCCTTGCGCCGCACATCGTCCGCCAGTTTTTCAGCGGCGACGAGTCCTGAGGCGAGCGGCGTTCCACCTCCGCCGGGCAGCGACGCCAGCGACCGCTTGGCGCGTGCCAGCGAGCGTGTCGCCGGTAGCAGGATATCTGCACCAGCACCGCGGAAGGCAATCAGCGCCACCTCGTCGCGACGCACGTAGCAATCAGCCAGCAGGATCTCGATGGCACCTTTGGCCTCGCCCAGACGGTCCATGGCGGTGGAACCAGAGGCATCGACCACGAAGATGGTCGTGGTGGCCTGCCTATCCTTGAATCGCTTCAGGCGGATGTCCTCCCGCCGGATCTGGATGGTTCCGCGTTTGCTCTCCCGGCGGCGCATTGCCTGCCAGGGGGCGGCGCAACGCAATGTATCGAGAAGGTCCAGCCGGGCCTTGCTGCGCAGGTCTCCCCGGCGGCTGCCGATGGGTCGGCCACGCTGGCCCTTCTGCTTGCTGTCACCTGATCTGCCGCTGTTGGCACTTCTGCTGCCGCGTTGGGAATTCTGCTGGAGAAGCTGGAGAAGGTCAGGAGGGATGGCGGCGGCTGCGGCATCAAGAACGGTGTCTTCCAGCTGCTTCACCTCACCATCGGACAACTGTTCCGGTGGCGCATCATCCGGTGTTTCATCCGGCGGCGGCGTGTCGTCGGCTTGCTGATCGGCGGCAGGCAACTGCAGGGCGCGGGGTCCCAGAACCAGCCTTGCCGCCAGAACAACATCCTCCTCCGTGACAATGCTGCGTCCTGCGAGCGCGGCTGCGGCACGTGCCGTTCGCAATGCCAGCACGGGGATGCGCCCGGAGGTGACACCAAGGGCGGAAGCCGCGCCGCACAGAGCCTCAATGACGCTGTCGGGTGTGACAATAAAGGCCAGCCGTTGCCGCGCCGAGTGAATGTCCGACGGTGGCAATTCGTCCATGTCGCGATGGGTCACCTCCGACAGATTGAGGTGAATGGCCAGGCGTTCCATGAGCGCTGCCGGGGGGCGCTCATCCGCCGCAATGCCCTCGTCCAGCGCCACCACGCCAAAACGGGCGGGAAGACGTGTCGAGAAACCGTCACGCTCCGTAACAACCTCGCCCTGATCAAGCGCTGCCGCTATCGGACTGGCGGTGGCCGCGCCCATGCGCTCGGCCATCGCCACGATCAGGATGCCACGATCTGCCCTTGCCAGCGCGCCTTGCCGGGCTACCGGGCGACCGGCTGCGAGCGTCTGTTCGAGGTCAAGGCCGCCAAGCAGTTGTGGGGCGGAGATGTCAGCGGGAATTTGAACAACGGGCATTGCTGTCTGTTCGACAGCGCTGGCGAGGAGTGCTCTTGTCATCACCAGCCAGGCTGTCCGTGCCTCGCCGGCAGGCGCGCGCAATGAGACGCCGCCCAGACCTGCGGGATCGACCGCCAGCAGCGCGGCGGCGCAGCAGGCATCGTTCCACAGATCAGCGGCGGTGCGGGGCTCTGTCATGAGGCCAGCACTTCCGCCATGGCCCGCTCGACGCGGATGCCCGAGCCCGTGTCATCCAGCGGATTGCGGCGCAGGCGATGGCGCAATGCTGCGGGTGCAATGGCCCTGATCTGCGACAACGCCACTTCGGCCTCGCCCTCATAGGCTGCCAGTGCGCGTGCGGCGCGCAGCAATGTCATCTCGCCCCGGAGCCCATCAGTGCCCAGCGAGACGCACAGTCCCGCAACCGCCTCGCGGATGTCATCGGGAATGGCGATGACGGGAAGTCTGCCGCGGGCCGCAGTGATCTGCTTGCGGATCTTCCGGTCTGCAGCCGTGTGGCTCGCAATGAAAGCATCCGGATCACGATCAAACGCCTCACGGCGCTTCACGGCCTCGACGCGCTGGCTGACTTCCTTCGGTGTCACCACGTCAACAGACAGGCCGAAGCGGTCCAGAAGCTGCGGGCGCAATTCGCCCTCTTCCGGATTGCCGCTGCCGATCAGCACGAAGCGTGCGGGATGGCGGATGCTGAGGCCTTCGCGCTCGATGACGTTTTCTCCCGATGCCGCGACATCCAGCAACAGGTCCACGAGGTGATCTTCGAGGAGGTTGACCTCGTCGATGTAGAGGAAGCCCCGGTTCGCGCGGGCCAGCAGGCCGGGCTCGAAGGCTTTCTCGCTGTGCACAAGCGCCCGCTCGATATCGAGCGCGCCTGCCACACGGTCCTCGGTGGCGCCGAGCGGAAGATCAACGACCGGCGCAGGCGCTTCGATTGTCTTCAGCGCCTTGCCCCCCGATACCATGCGGTCCCGGCAGGACCGGCACAGGCTCGCCGTCTTGCCGGGATCGCAGTTGTAGCTGCAGCCCTCGACGGTCCGGATCGGCGGCAGCAGATTGGCGAGCGCACGCACCGCTGTTGACTTGCCTGTGCCGCGATCCCCGAAGATCAATACGCCGCCGATCGTCGGATCAATCGCCGAGATGATCAGGGCGCGTTTCATCTCGTCCTGCCCGACGATGGCGGAAAAAGGAAAAACAACACCCATGATGAACTCCCCCGAGTTTCAGAACGGCCCGTTCAACTGGACGATGGATCGATTAAGGACAGCAGCGATGCCGACCCATACGAGATAGGGCGCGAAAAGCACCGCGGCTGCTGTTGAGACCTGCAGGACAAACAGCAGGATCGCCAGGATCGAGAGCCAAAGGCCGACCACTTCGATCAAGGCGAAATCTGGCCGTCGCATGGTGAAGAACAGATAGTTCCACAGAACATTCAGCACGCCGTTCAAACCCAGCAGCATCGCAAGCCAGACGCGGGGAGATCCTTCCGGTGTGGCTCGCCATGCGATGACGATGCCAATCGCTGCGCATATCAGGATGACGGTCCAGATCGGGCCGAATGCCCAGTTCGGGGGCTTCCAGCCCGGAAATTTGAGGCTGTTGTACCAGGGGCCAATCTCGGTCATCCAGCCGCCAACCATCGCCATGCTGACCACACCAATGGCGGCAAAGATAGCGGGAAACCAGCTGTCAGGCGCTTCGTTCATCCCGGCCTCGCCACGCGGAGCAATCCGGCGATGTCCTTGAAGAAAACCCGGATATGCGCCAGCGGATCGCGCCGCACGAGTTCCTTGTTCATGTAGGATTCCCATGTCAGGCGCTGCACGTCGCGGTCCTTGCACAGGCTGACGAAGTTTTCGCGCAGGCGGTCATTGCGATACCAGATCCACTGCAGGATTCCGAGAATCCACAGCACCTTGCCGTGGCTTTGCATGAACGCCTTGCGGGCGAGTTTCAGCGCGCGGGCATCACCGGTTTTCAGTGTGAGATGGACAGCTTCCCCGCCGCAGCGCGCGCTGGCCATGGCGTAGTAGATGCCTTCGCCTGAGGCTGGCGCGACGCAGCCCGCTGCATCGCCAACAAGGATGATATCCTTGCCGTTGTCCCATCGCTTCAGCGGCTTGAGCGGTATGGGTGCACCTTCCTTGCGAATGGTTTCGCAACCCTCGAAGCCGAGGTGGCCCCGGATGTCCGCGATGGCCTTGCGCAGTGGAAAGCCCTTGTTGGCGCTGCCCGTGCCGATGCTGGTGACCTCGCCGTGCGGAAACACCCAGGAATAGAAATCAGGAGAAAAACGACCGTCGTAGTAAACATCACAGCGTTTGGGATCAAAGCTCTTTGACGCGACCTGGGGCGAACGAACGATCTCGTGGTAGGCGAACACATAGGGGATCTTGTCCGCGCCCTTGATCGTGTGTTTGCCGACCTGAGACAAGGCACCATCCGCTCCGATCACGATACGGGCGCGCACCGCGGCGTCCTTGCCGGGCGCAAACGCATCTTTCGGCGTGTAGTGAACGATTGCAGTCCCGTCGGCATCGCGGCCGATCTTTTCGAAGCTGCCCTTGCGGCGGTCGCAGCCCCAGTCAGCGGCGCGGACACGCAGGTACTCGTCGAAGACCTCGCGGTCCACCATGCCGACATAGCCGTTGCCTTCGACAGGCATGTCCACATGCTTGTCGGACGGGGGGATCATGCGGGCGGAGGTGATGCGGGCGCAGATCAGATTATCAGGGATCTCGAAATCCCGGATCAGCCGTGGTGGAATGGCTCCACCGCATGGCTTGATGCGGCCGTCGCGGTCAAGGAGCATCACGGAATGACCTTTCCGGGCCAGGTCTGCCGCAACCGTAGCCCCGGCGGGACCGCCACCGACCACCACCACATCGAAGGTTTGGAGGTCGGGACCAGATTGCACTTGATCGGTCATGGCTTTATCTCCCCGCAGCCGTCGAAAGAATGGTGTGGTCATCCATCATCTGCGCGCTCGGCGAGGCCGCCGCGCCTCTCTCGAGGTGCGCGACCTGCAATGCCAGCATGGCGGAGAGCAGGAAGAGCACCGCTTCCGCGCCGAAGACCAGCGCGTAGGCGGGAAGGGGCGAGCCCAGAACGTAGCGCGCGATGTCCACGGCCACAGTTCCGGTGAAGCCGCCGATCCCAAATGCAATGGCCTGTGCTGCTCCCCAGACACCCATCCGGGTGCCCTCGCGGCCGGTGCTGCCGGAGGTCGCCAGTGTCATCATCGAGCCGATCGCGGCACCGGCATAGACCCCGTTGGACACACCAAGGACAAAGACATTCTCGACAAGCGGCCACGAAGGGCCGACCGACCCGGCAAGCGTGAGCCCCGCCATGGCCAGCGCGGAGGCCAGGCAGCCTCCGATGGTCCATGAGACGGGTGAGCCAAAGCGGCCCTTTCCGAGCACCGGGCAGGCCAGTGCCACCAGCACCATGCCGGCAAAAACACCGCCGTGCTGGATGCCGGACAGTTTGGTGGATGCGCCCGGCGTCAAGGAAAAGATCGCTCCGGCAAAGGGTTCCAGGATCAGATCCTGCGCGGAATAGGCCAGCATCGAAACGAAGACGAAAATGGCGAAGAGGCGGGCCTTCGGCTCGGCCCAGACTTCAGCAATCGCATCGCGGAATGGTGGTTTGGGCCGGGAGGCATCAGCTGCAGCCGTTTTTCCATGCCCCTCGACTCCGGCGATGGACACGCAGGCCAGGCAGAAGGCGATGGCGGAGACAGCACTTGTGACCGCGATGAGGCGTGTCAGCGAGAACGGGTCCAGGAACTTGCCCGCCGTGATTGCCGTTACTGCAAAACCCGCGATCATCATCAGCCACACGATGGTCGCCGCCGATGCCTTGTGCTCTTTCCTCACGCGCTTGGCGAGCAGCACCAGCAACGATGTTCCGGCGGCACCCACACCGATCCCGATCATTGTGAAGGCGATGATGGCGAGTGCCAGGCCTCCCCGGAAAGAAACACTCATCGTGGCGGTCGCGACGGCGGAGAGTGCCCCGCCCATGGCGAGAATGGCCATGCCGGCAATGATCCAGGGTGTGGAGCGACGTCCGTTGTCCGTGCCGAAGCCCCAGCGTGGGCGGAGGATCTGCAGTGCGTAATGCCAGGCCACCAGCGCACCAGGGATCATCGCGGGGAGGGCCAATTCCACCACCATCACCCGGTTGATCGTGGAGGTGGTCAGAACAACGATGGCTCCGAGAGCCGTCTGCACAAGCCCAAGCCTGACAATGCCCAGCCAGCCCAGGGGAGTCGGGGTGATGTCGGCGAAGGGTGCGCGCATCATGCCCCTCACAACCGTTGCGGGGAACAGGCAGGCTCCGGCAGAGCCCACGCGATGGGCTCCCGCACCGCAAAAATCGCGGAAGGGCCGGGTAACGAATGCTCCGGACGGGGTGTGGTCTTGCAGGACATGCGACGAACGTACGAAGCGGGTTTTCGTCCGTCAATTTGTCTTTACACCTATAGCGCCAGGAACTGACAAGAAGTGCTTACGTATTTTCGCCACTGCCGAGGTCACCCAATCCGAAGCGATGCAGCTTGGCGTAGAGGCTCTGGCGGCTGAGGCCGAGCATTTCTGCGGCCGAAGCCCGGTTGTCATCGGTCAGTTCCAGTGCAGCCTCGATGCACAGGCGCTCGATCACGTCGGTTGTCTCGCGCACAAGGTCCTTCATCGGGACACTGCCGACGAGTTCCTTCATCTGTTCGATCGAGCGCGGCAGGCTGGTCAGGTGTCTGGCTTCGCCTTCGGCCTTGTGGCGCTCCATGCGGATCAGGAAGCCGATGCGTGGTGCTGCGTGATCGATGATCTTCACGGCGGAAACCTCCACCGATTCTTCCGAGCCATAGCCGCCGCGCAGCACCGTTGCGAAGCCTCGAATGGTGACACGATCGCGCAGGGTTCCCAGCAGCACACCAAAATCAACGGATGCGCGGCCGAGCCATTCACCAAGGCTGTGCCCCAGCGCCGCAGACACCATCGGCAATTCCGCCATATCGAGAAACGTCCGGTTGGCCTCGAGAATCTGGCCATCACCGTCGGTGACCACGAAGCCTTCGGGCAAGCGCTCGATCAGCGAGGGCAGGGCGACGATCTCGTTGCCAGCCGGATGTACGGCCTGCTCGGCAGGCATGGCTTGGAGCAGGAGCAAGGCCGCTCCGTCCTGACGGAAGAGATGGGCGCTCAGGTCAAAATGCTGGTGCCCGGTCGCCGCGTGCAGAACGACGCCTTTCGCCTCGCCGGTGTTGAGGGCCGTGACCAGCAGCCCCTGAAGCGCGTCGGAATCATGTTCATCGAACAGCGAAGCGACGCTCCGCCCCGTCATGCGGTTCGCCGGGAGGCCAAAGGTCGTGAGGCAGGCAGCATTGGCTTCCATCACTTTCCGGCTTGTGACATCCACGATCAGCATCGGTGTGCGCCCCAGCTGGAACAGGACACGGTAGCGAGTCTCGACCGCGCGTATCCGGCTGTAATCCCGTTCCATGTTCTGTTGGGCATCGACGAGTTGCCGCTGCAGGGCAACCTGCGACTGAAGGCTGCGACCAATCAGCAAAACGCCGCCGTTGATGCCCTGCGCGATCGCCACGTAGCGCACAGGCACGGCCCTTTCCGGAGTTGATCCCAGATGATTGATCTCGCGTGGTCGGGACAGGGCATCAGGGGTGGCGGAATCCAGCAGCGCGCGCCCTTTGCTGACGCTGTCCGGAGCCAGTGTCTCGAGCCAGTTCCGCTGGAGCAGCGAGGGCATCTCGTTGGCAAGAGTGGTGTCGGAACCAAAGCAACAGGAGTGCACAATGCCACTGGAATCGAGCAAAATCGTCACATCTGCGAAGGATGTCAGCGCCAGACGTGCTGTGTCGGGCTCGATGGCCTTGGCGATTTGGCGAAAGGAAAGATCACCATTCGCCCTGTTCTTCAGCACCGTGATCGCCCCGTGCGCCTCCGGAAGCAACCTGCCCGGGCGCTGTCGTGAATTGATAGGGCGTCATAGCGCCGATTTCAGGGTTCATGCAACATGGTTTGCAGCAATGTGTTGGCGACAGCCACGGCGCATGCAGGGTCTGGCGCGGTGGCGTCGGCACCGGTTCTCTTCCATGTTCCGGGATTGGCCAGAAGCGGCTGCCCGCCCACGAGGATCGCGATCCGCGTGTTGACCGATTCGCGCCGCAGCCTCCGCACCAGCAGCGCAACCGACGAGAGGCTCGCGTTTCTGGAGATGGAAATCGCGAGAACATCGTAACGCGCGCGGCCAATACGCTCGGCCAGCTCGGTCTCGCTTTTCGGCGCACACCGGGCAGTTTCCCACAGGGCACTGCGGAAAAAATCCTCCAGAATGACTGCGCAGAGGCTGTGAGCATCTCCGGGCAATTGCGTGATGAGAATCTTCCCGGTCTGCGCCACGCCATGAAGAGCGGGCTGCGGCATGGCGCTGCTGCCGATCAGTCGCTGCAACCGGCTGATCGCGAGTGTGACATCGGCGAATGTGATGCTGTCCTTGCCCCACTCCTCGTGCAATCTGGCGGCAACGGGCGGGAACAGGTTCAGAAGGATATCCTCGCGGCTGACGCCACGAAGCGCCAGCACCATCATGGAGGCTTCCGCAATGTGATGGTCCGACGAGGTCACATGCGCCATCATCTGTCGGATATCATGCTCGCAGATGGACGACAGTGCCGCATTGGCTACACGCGTTTCAGCCATCCTGGCTGCGAGAAGTCGCGGCAGTGCCACGCGCCGGATTGCATCCTCGAGCAGGCTGCGGGTGGCCTTGCTGGAGCCCGGGTCATTGAGATGTTTTGAGTATCGGGGCAACGACTGCGGGACCTCGGCTTCGCCGGGGTGGATCGAGTCGAAAACCGTCTCAGGATCCGTATAGCCAGACATTGTTGTCTCCGAAGGGGTGTGCGGCTTTCGCCTTGCCCCTGGGGCTCACTTCTGGGTGAATTACCGGGTCGTGCCGTCCTTCAAGTCTGTTCAGGATTCGCAGGCTCCTCCCCAGAAGCCAGATCAAAAGCGTATCACCACATCTGCCCTCGCATCATTGGGGATGATCCTGTTGGGAATGACACGTATCCCCTCGCACTTTCAAATATGTAAGGTTTGTTTGACGGCCTGCCTGATTGACAATCGGGCTGCCTCAACACTTTGCGCCGGGACCGGGAGGAATCGGGGCAAATCAGAGACTCAGTCGGGGAGACTGAAGTGACCATTGGCAATGCAGACCATTCCAAGGCGCGTCCGCTGTATACAGAGGATGAGCGGAGGCGTCGGGATTCGTCGCGCTGGACGCTTGTTCAGGGAGTTCTGGCCCCGGTCCAGTTTCTGGTCTTCATCATCAGTGCCTGCCTTGTTGTCCGGTATCTCATGACCGGGGTTGGCTACGAGGCGGCGACCATCTCGGTCATCATCAAGACCATCGTCCTCTATACCATCATGGTCACCGGCGCGATCTGGGAGCATGATGTCTATGGGCAGTATCTGTTCGCGCCAGCCTTCTATTGGGAAGACATGGTCAGCATGCTGGTGCTGTCCCTGCACACGGCATATCTGGTGACACTGGTCTGGCCGGGGGTTTCGGCCGAGCAGCAGATGCTCCTGGTGCTGGCGGCCTACGCCGCCTACGTCGTGAATGCTGCCCAGTTCGTTTACAAGCTCCGTCTGGCGCGGAGGCAGGGTCCGGCGCACGCGCTGATCCAGCAGGTGCAGTCATGAACGACATGACTCCCGTTCCTGTCGCATCGGCCAGGGCTATCGGATGCCTTGATGCGCCGGTGCGCAAAGAGCGCGGGCAACATGCCGTCTTTTGTGGCCTTACCGGAATCATCTGGATGCATCGGAAGATCCAGGATGCGTTCTTTCTTGTTGTCGGTTCGCGGACCTGCGCGCATCTCATCCAGTCCGCTGCGGGCGTGATGATCTTCGCCGAACCGCGCTTTGCCACCGCCATCATCGATGAGCGCGATCTGGCGGGCCTGGCCGATGTGCATGATGAACTGGACCGGGTGGTTGCCAAGCTTCTGGCGCGGCGTCCGGATATCAAGCTGCTGTTCCTCGTGGGCTCCTGCCCGTCCGAGGTGATCAAGCTTGATCTGTCGAAGGCTGCTTCCCGGCTCGACCGGCAGTTCTTCCCCAACGTCCGTGTCCTCAGCTATTCCGGAAGCGGCATTGAGACGACGTTCACGCAGGGTGAGGACGCGGCACTTGCCGCCCTGGTACCGGCGCTCCCGGCGGAACCCACCGATGCCGTACCTTCCCTGATGATCGTTGGTGCGCTTGCTGATGTGGTGGAAGACCAGTTCGTGCGGCTCTTTGCCGAAATGGGGATCAGCAATGTCAAGGCATTGCCGCCCCGACGCTCGACAGAGCTTCCAGACATCGGACCCAATACACGCTATCTTCTGGCACAACCGTTCCTGGCGGACACCGCAAAGGCGCTGGAAGCGCGTGGCGCGCAGCGCATCACTGCACCGTTCCCGCTGGGCGTTCAGGGCACGACGGAATGGCTGCGCGCCGGTGCCCAGTCCTTTGGTGCCGACCCGGCCCGTTTCGAGGCGGTTACCGCAGCTCCTGCAGCACGGGCCAGACAAGCGGTCAGCCGTTATTTGCCGCACCTGGAAGGCAAGCGGGTGATGTTCTTCCCGGATTCCCAGCTTGAGGTGCCACTGGCGCGATTCCTGGCCAACGAGCTGTCAATGCAACTGGAAGAGGTTGCGACGCCTTACTTGCACCGCGCGCATCTCTCGGCGGATCTGGCGCTTTTGCCTGCAGGCACGGCCCTTTCCGAAGGCCCGGATGTCGATCTGCAGCTGGACCGCTGCCGTGAGTCCCGGCCTGATCTGGTGGTCTGTGGCCTCGGCCTCGCCAATCCGCTGGAAGCGGAGAACATCACGACCAAATGGTCGATCGAGCTCGTCTTCACGCCGATCCAGGGGTTCGAGCAGGCGGGGGATCTCGCCGAGCTTTTCGCACGGCCCTTCGGTCGCCAGTCCCGGCTGGAGGTCTAGGCCATGCAGCTCACGCTCTGGACCTACGAGGGACCGCCGCATGTGGGAGCCATGCGGATTGCAACGGCCATGGAGGGCGTGCATTACGTGCTCCACGCTCCGCAGGGCGATACCTACGCGGATTTGCTCTTCACGATGATCGAGCGGCGCAACAAGCGCACGCCGGTCACGTACACCACGTTCCAGGCGCGCGATCTGGGCGGGGACACGGCCGAGCTTTTCAAGAACGCCTGCCAGCAGGCCTATGAGCGCTTCAAGCCTGAGGCGATGCTTGTGGGAGCCTCCTGCACGGCTGAACTGATCCAGGACAATCCCGGCGGTCTGGCCGCTGCGCTGCAATTGCCGCTGCCCGTCATCCCGCTGGAGCTTCCGGCGTACCAGAAGAAGGAAAACTGGGGAGCAGCGGAGACATTCTATCACCTGGTCCGGGCATTGACGGGAAGTCAGGCCGCCACGTTCCAGCGTGGCACACCCGAAAGCGAAGGCCGTCGTGCCCGCTGCAACGTCCTGGGGCCGACCGCACTCGGGTTCCGGCACCGCGATGATATCGCCGAGGTAACCAGGCTTCTGGGCATGATCGGCGTCGACATCAACGTCACGGCTCCGATGGGTGCCAGACCCGCAGACATTGCCCGTATTCCTCAAGCTGATTTCAACATCTGCCTTTACCCGGAGACGGCGGACACGACGACACGCTGGCTGGAGCGGACCTTCCGTCAGCCCGTGGTGAAGACCGTTCCCATCGGGGTGGGTGCCACGCGCGATTTCATCCGCGAAGTCGCCGTTCTGGCCGGGCTTGATCCGGAGGCAACGCTTTCCCGCATCGAGGCCGAAGTCGGCTCGCGCCTGCCCTGGTATTCACGCTCGGTCGACTCGACCTATCTGACGGGCAAGCGCGTCTTTATCTTTGGCGACGCGACGCACGCGATTGCCGCCGCACGCGTGGCGTCGAAGGAACTTGGCTTTGAGGTCGTCGGCCTTGGCACCTACTCGCGCGAGTTTGCCCGCGATGTCCGTGCCGCCGCCGCGCTGTATGGTCTCGAAGCCCTGATCACGGATGATTATCTCGAGGTCGAGGAAGCGATTGGCGCCGTGCAGCCCGAACTGGTGCTGGGCACGCAGATGGAGCGCAACATCGCCAAGAAGCTTGGTTTGGCCTGCGCTGTCATCTCCGCGCCCGTGCATGTGCAGGATTTTCCGGCGCGCACCTCGCCGCAGATGGGTTTCGAGGGTGCGAATGTCATCTTCGACACCTGGGTCCATCCGCTGATGATGGGTCTGGAAGAGCATCTTCTTGGCATGTTCCGTGGCGATTTCGAGTTCAAGGATGATGTCGCGGCGTCCCATCTCGGTCACGGCCACGGCTCGCACAAGGCGGCTGCCAGGGACGAGCCGATCATGGTGTCCGAACAGCCGTCAGTCGCGGCCCTGTCGGACGCGGCGGGTCATGCTGCAGGGCAAATCTCGCTTGTCTGGACGCAGGATGCCGAAAAGGAACTGAAGAAAATTCCCTTCTTTGTGCGTGGCAAGGCCCGCCGCAACACCGAACGTTTCGCCACCGAACGTGGCGTGACACCGATCACCGTGGAAACACTTTATGATGCAAAAGCCCATTTCGGTCGCTGAAAAGACGCCGGTCAAGGTCGTCATTGTCACACTGGACAGCCATCTGGCCAGCGCGTGTGACCGTGCTTTTGCCTCCGTGCGCAAGGAAATCCCTGGCCTTCAGCTGACCCTGCATGCTGCCTCCGAGTTCGGAGGTGACGAGTCCGCGCTCGCGCGCTGCATCGCCGATATCGGGACCGGGGATATCATCCTCGTGACGATGCTGTTCGTGGAAGAGCACATCAAGGCGGTGCTCCCGGCGCTGCAGGCGCGGCGCGAAAACTGCGATGCCATGGTTGCCTGCATGTCGGCACCGGAGGTTGTGCGGCTGACGCGCATGGGCAAGCTGCGCATGGGCGAGAAGAGTGGCGGTGCGCTTTCGTTCCTCAAGCGGCTGCGTGGAAAAACGGATGAGAAAAGCGGTGCCCCAAAGGGCTCCGGTGCGTCGCAAATGGCGATGCTGCGGCGACTGCCGAAAATCCTGCGGTTCATTCCCGGCACGGCCCAGGATCTCAGGGTCTATTTCCTGACACTCCAGTTCTGGCTTGCGGGTTCCGAAGGGAACATGGCCAATCTGATGCGGCTGCTGGTCGACAAATTCGCCGATGGTCCTCGCCAGATCTATCGCGGGCGCCTGAAAGTCGGCGATCCCATCGAGTATCCCGAGACGGGCGTTTATCACCCGTGCCTGCCGTCGCGGATCGCCGAGCAGGTATCAGCCTTGCCGTCGCATGCCGGGCAAAGCGGGGGCTGTGTCGGCATCCTCGTCCTGCGCTCCTACATCCTTGCGGGAAATACAGCCCATTATGATGGCGTGATCGCGGCCTTCGAAGCCAGGGGCATGGAGGTGCGACCGGTTTTCGCCAGCGGCCTTGATGCCCGCCCGGCCATTGATGCCTATTTCATGAAGGATGGCCTCGCCACGGTCGATGCCGTCGTCTCTCTCACCGGCTTTTCGCTGGTCGGCGGCCCGGCCTACAACGATTCCAAAGCCGCCGAGGATATCCTCGCCAGGCTCGATGTTCCCTACGTTGCGGCCCAGCCCGTCGAATTCCAGACGCTGGAGCAATGGGGCGCTTCCGGTCGCGGGTTCCTGCCGGTCGAATCGACCATCATGGTGGCTATCCCTGAACTTGACGGAGCCTCCGGCCCGATCGTGTTCGGCGGTCGCTCGGATGGTGCGGGCGAGGCCTGCACCGGATGCAACCGTGCCTGTGTGTTTGAATCGGACAGCGGCAACCGCGACATGCACTCCTGCAGCGAGAGGGCCGAAATGCTGGCTGACCGCGTCAGCCGCCTTGTCTCGCTGCGACGGCGTGCGCGGGAGGACCGCAAGATCGCGATCACGCTGTTTGCTTTTCCGCCCAATGCCGGAAGCCTGGGCACAGCAGCGTTTCTTGCCGTGTTCGAATCCCTTTTCAACGTGCTGAAAGGCCTCCGGCTCGCCGGTTACAAGGTCGATCTGCCAATGAACGTGGATGCGCTGAGGACGCGCATTCTTGAAGGCAATGCCCAGCGCATGGGGTCGCTTGCCAATGTGCATGCGCTGATCCCGGCTGCGGATCAGGTGCGCAAGCAGCGCTGGCTCAAGGACATCGAGGCCCAGTGGGGCCCGGCACCGGGACGCCAGCAGTCGGATGGCCAGTCGGTCCAGATCCTGGGTGAAAGCTTCGGCAATGTCTTTGTCGGCCTGCAGCCTGGCTTTGGCTATGAAGGCGATCCGATGCGGATGCTCTTCGAGAAGGGCTTCGCGCCAACCCATGCCTTCACGGCCTATTACCGCTACATTCGCGAGGATTTTTGCGCCGATGCGGTGCTGCATTTTGGTACCCATGGCGCGCTGGAATTCATGCCGGGCAAGCAGGTTGGCCTCACTGCCGAGTGCTGGCCGGACCGGCTGATTGGCGATTTGCCGAATTTCTATCTATACGCGGCCAACAATCCATCCGAAGGCACCCTGGCCAAGCGCCGTTCCGCGGCCACGCTGATCAGTTATCTAACGCCGCCCGTGACCAATGCCGGGCTCTACAAGGGCCTGCTGGAGCTCAAGACATCGCTTGATCGCTGGCGGCAGCTGACGCCTGCGGAAAGCCTTGAGCAGGGTTCACTGGCTGAACTGATCCAGGCACAGGCCTCCGCTGTGGACCTTGTTCCGGCCGCGCCCGCCTGGGGTGATGCCGCACAGGGCGAGGTACTGCAGCTGACGCACAAGGTGCTCGAACTCGAATACACCCTGATTCCTGTCGGCCTTCATGTCGTCGGCGAGGTCAATTCGCGCGACGAGCGCTGTGACATGCTGCGGGCCATGGCAGAGGCCAGCCACGGGTTCACGCCGGATGAGCGCATGCTCGCCGCGATCCTCGCGGGGGCGACGGGCGAGAAGGCGGCCGCCCTCTACGATGGCGTCGTCAATGACCGCATCATTGCCGCCATGCGCGAACTGGCGGACTGCAATGCCAAGCTGATGGAAGACCACGAGGTCGCGGGTATCATCCGGGCGCTCGATGGCCGCTTCATCCGGCCGGCTCCAGGCGGTGATCTGATCCGCACGCCTGCGATCCTGCCCACCGGTCGCAATCTGCACGGGTTTGATCCGTTCCGAATCCCGTCCGCCTTCGCCATGGCCGACGGCAAGGCGCAAGCGGACAAGGTCATCGCCAAGCACATGGCGGATGGCAATCCGTTCCCGGAATCGATCGCCATCGTGCTGTGGGGAACGGACAACCTGAAGTCGGAAGGTGGCCCCATCGGCCAGGCATTGTCACTCATGGGAGCGACGGCGCGGTTTGACGCTTACGGTCGCCTTGCGGGCGCTGATCTTGTGCCCCTTGCACAGCTGGGCCGTCCCCGCGTCGATGTCGTGATGACGCTGTCGGGCATTTTCCGGGATCTCCTGCCGCTGCAGATCAAGCTGCTGGCGGAGGCCTCGTTCCTCGCGGCCAGTGCGGACGAGCCGCTGGAAATGAACTTCATCCGCAAGCATGCGCTGGCCTATCAGGCCGCAAAGGGCTGCGATCTCGAAACAGCGTCACTGCGCGTGTTCAGCAATGCGGATGGAGCCTATGGTTCCAACGTCAATCTGCTGATCGATAACGGGCGCTGGCAGAACGAGGACGAGCTTGCGGAAACCTATACCAGTCGCAAGTGCTTCGCCTATGGGCGCAAGGGCCTCGCGGTAAAGCAGGATGCCCTGCTGAAGAGCGTGCTGGGCAATGTCGAGCTGGCTTATCAGAATCTCGAATCGGCCGAGCTTGGTGTCACGACGGTTGATCAGTACGTGGATACACTGGGTGGCATCAGCCGCGCGGTGGCCCGTGAGCGTGGAGCTGCCACCGTCCCGGTCTATATCGGCGACCAGACAAAGGGCGCGGGAACGGTCCGAACATTGAACGAACAGGTGGCGTTGGAGACGCGAACACGCGCCCTGAACCCCAAATGGTACGAAGGCATGCTGAAGCACGGCTACGAAGGCGTGCGCAACATCGAGCTTCAGGTGACCAACACCATGGGCTGGTCGGCCACGACGGGCCAGATCGATCCCTGGGTGTATCAGCAATTAACCCAACTGTATGTGCTGGACCCAGCCATGCGAGAAAGGTTGGC